>NZ_JACJTH010000007.1:0-70667 GCF_014698595.1 Synechocystis sp. FACHB-908
TTTGTTGGGCTTAAATCTACTCTATTTAACCATCTGTATATCGAGGCTTTTCCTATTTTATATATCTTGGAAGCCTCAGTTATTTTTCCTCCAGCTTCTATATAAGCTACTACCCTTTGCCTTAAATCTAAACTGTAAGCCATTGTTTAAACCTGTTCATTTTGTACACTCCATAATTTTACATTAAATTCTCTCATCGTTAATTGAAATGACTATACCTCTTAATTTTTACTTTAGAAACTATAGCGAAGATCAAGACGGTTAGAACCAACAGTCACTGAAACCTTCTCGGAATAAGCATTTTGAAATTGAAACTGTCCCAAATAACTCACTTTTTGCTATAGCTCTTAATATTGGGATAATTTTGTTGATGGGTGGTTGAAACTACAATTTTTCCAGTGTGGTCGGTCATAAATTAGTCAGACAATCAAATAATTAAAGCAATTTAGATCAGATTTTTAGCAATAACTGTTGAGCCCATTGCCCGCTAGCTATCCGAGTTGTGATGGTAGATAATTTTGTGGGTAATTTGACTGTGGCTATAGAAGGGTTTGGCTGCGTGTAAAATTTCCGTGACCCAGTTGAGGGTCATGATGGCGTCTAAATAATCTCCCCTACTATTCTTGGCGATGGGATGATCAAGGAAGGCAACTGCCAATTCTTGCATTAACGCCCTAGCAGTGCCGCTCCCATAGGAACTTTCGTCCGATGATTGCTTATGAAAGTCCCAGTCAATAATCCAGGTAAGAATTTTTGCTTTGGCTTGGTTAACCCGATAAGCTTTAATGCGGTGGGTGTATTTGGTGATATCAACATTGCGTTTTTGACGAATATATCGGTCTGCTTTGCGGAGATAACCTTTGCTCGCTTCTTGTAAAATTTCTTGGTCTAACATTTTATTGAATTCCCGCAGGTTATCTAGGGTAATAAGAATAGAACCAACGGAAGTTTGATAGCGTACTTGGAAAGCGGCAATGGTAAATTCATGGCTGGGAGGCAGTCGGTATAATTCCCCTTTTTGATCCAAGGATTTTTTGATCAAACTAACTTTGTCTACAGATGAAGCTTCGGCTTTGGTTTGGCGGTTAAGAATGGTATCTAACCCTTGCTGCACCAAGGACTCAACTTTCATACTACTTAGCTTTGAAAGATCAAAGTTCATTTTAACTAAGCCAACTGGTGAATGGGAGGAAAAAGGTAGTGGAAAAGAGAGAATTTTAGCGTGGTATTTTTCTATCGTAAAAAGATATTAAAGATGCCACCAACTAACCCTTCAAATAAGATTTCTCCATTCCTACTTTAGCAATTGAATTTCTTATTTGGAGCCATTGCCTGGGGAATAAAAAACGAACTAGGGTGGGGGTGGGCAAAGAGCCATTATTCAGTTCAAAAAATTATCCTTACTACCCATTTGACTGGGCACTTGTCAAGAATCGGCCTCTTATGGAGGAGGGCTAGGGAAATTTGACATCACTTTCAAACTTTGTCAACACCCTCTAATTTGGGCGAAACGAACTGTTACTGAAAATTTTCGTTAACCTTGGAATCAGTTCGCCAAGTTTTAGCCATGAAATACGTTGATGAATATCGGGATGCCCAGGCGGTGGCCCATTACCGTCAGGCGATCGCCAGGGAGATAACCAAACCTTGGACGCTGATGGAGATTTGCGGCGGCCAGACCCACAGCATTGTCAAATATGGCTTGGATGCTTTGTTGCCGAAGAATTTGACTCTGATCCATGGTCCCGGCTGTCCTGTGTGCGTCACTCCGATGGAATTAATTGACCAGGCTTTGTGGTTAGCTAAGCAACCGGAGATCATTTTTTGTTCCTTTGGCGATATGTTGCGGGTGCCCGGCAGTGGGGCGGATTTGCTGAGCATTAAAGCCCAGGGCGGCGATGTGCGCATTGTCTATTCTCCTTTGGATTGTTTGGCGATCGCCAGGGAGAATCCTAATCGGGAAGTGGTATTTTTCGGAGTAGGTTTTGAAACTACAGCCCCTGCCACGGCCATGACTCTCCACCAAGCTAGGGCCCAGGGAATTAGCAATTTCAGTTTACTTTGCGCCCATGTATTGGTGCCCCCGGCTATGGAGGCTTTATTAGGCAATCCCAATTCCCTCGTGCAGGGCTTTTTGGCGGCAGGGCATGTCTGTACGGTGACCGGGGAAAGGGCCTATCAACATATCGCTGAAAAATACCAAGTACCCATTGTCATCACTGGCTTTGAACCTGTGGATATTATGCAGGGCATCTTTGCCTGTGTGCGCCAACTGGAGTCGGGACAATTCACCTGCAACAATCAATATCGGCGATCGGTCCAACCCCAGGGCAATGCCCATGCTCAGAAAATTATTGACCAAGTGTTTGAGCCAGTCGATCGCCATTGGCGGGGTTTGGGATTAATTCCGGCCAGCGGTTTGGGTTTAAGGCCAGCATTTGCCCCCTGGGATGCCGCAGTTAAATTCGCCAATTTATTGCAAACCATGGCCCCAACGATGGGAGAAACAGTGTGTATTAGCGGGGAAATTTTACAGGGACAACGGAAGCCCAGCGATTGTCCAGCCTTTGGTACTATCTGCACCCCAGAACAACCCTTGGGGGCTCCCATGGTTTCCTCGGAAGGAGCCTGTGCCGCCTATTACCGTTATCGCCAACAATTACCGGAACCAGTGGGAGCGGCCAGAGTTTAGTTTTGCTGGGATCAGACAATCCCCTCACTGATAGCTTGGTGGAGCATGGCCCGTAACGAAGCCCGCCAATGGGGAGGGGCAGAACCCAAAGTTTCTACTATTTTTTGATGGGATAAAACAGAATAGGCTGGCCGTCGGGCCGGGGTGGGATAGGCAGCTGTGGCAATGGGCACCACCTGACGCACCTTAAGGGGAATACCTAGATTTTCAACTTCCTCAAAAATAGCCACGGCAAAATCGTACCAACTGGCCACCCCACTGTTGCTGTAGTGGTAAATGCCCTGGGCCCGTTGTTCCGTCAAAGCGGCGATCGCCTCGGCCAGATCCTTTGCCCAGGTGGGCCCACCAATTTGATCCGCCACCACCCTGACTTTTTGCCGTTCTTTGCCTAAACGCACCATGGTTTTGACAAAATTGCCCGATCCATGGACTCCATAAACCCAGGCAGTGCGGACAATAAGAAAATTACAACCACTGTCGGCAATGGCTATTTCCCCCTGGAATTTGCTTTGGCCATAAACCCCGAGGGGATTGGTGGCATCCGTTTCTCGGTAGGGAGAACTCTGGCTACCATCAAACACATAGTCAGTGGAAATATGCACCACATAGGCACCGATTTCCTTGGCCACTTTGGCGATCGCCTGGGGAGCAAGGGCGTTAACTGCGTAGGCTAATTCCGGTTCTGTTTCGGCCCTGTCCACAGCAGTATAGGCCGCGGAGTTGACAATAATGTCCGGGGCAAAAGCACGAATTTTCTCCCCTAAGACATCCGGCTGGGCCAAATCAAAGCTAGCCCTAGTTGCTTCTTGCACTGAACCAAAACAGGACAAAGGAATGGCTAATTCTCGTCCCACTTGCCCCGCTGAACCTAATAACAGGATTTTGCTCGCCAACCTAACTAAGCTCCCAGGGAAACTTCTGTGCCAATGGGGCAGGCCACATTAGTGCCCCCCAAACCGCAGTAACCATTGGGGTTTTTCGCCAAATATTGTTGGTGATAGTCTTCAGCGTAATAAAAATCCGGGGCTGGTAAAATTTCCGTGGTAATTTCCCCGTAGCCTGCCTGTTGCAGAGCTTGCTGATAGGCTTGCTTCGATGCCAAAGCGGCCTGTTGTTGGGCTTCGGAATAGGTGTAAATGCCAGAGCGGTATTGGGTACCCACATCATTGCCCTGGCGCATGCCCTGGGTAGGGTTATGGCTTTCCCAAAAGACTTTGAGCAATTGGTCGTAACTCACTTGCTGGGGATCAAAGGCTACTAAAACCACTTCGTTATGGCCAGTCATACCCGTACAAACTTCTTGGTAAGTGGGATTGGGGGTATAACCAGCCGCATAACCAACAGCGGTGCTGTAAACTCCAGGTATTTGCCAAAATTTGCGTTCTGCTCCCCAAAAACAGCCTAAACCAAACAGAGCCGTTTCCATTCCCTGGGGAAAGGGAGCTTTGAGAGGATTGCCGTTGACAAAATGCTTATCTGGCACGGGCATAGTGGCCGATCGCCCGGGTAATGCTTCATTGGGGGCAACCATGGCAGTTTTTTTACCGAATAAATCGAAGAATCCCATAATGCTTAAGTTGTTGTTATTTATCTAAGTGCGGATAATACTGAACGAAGCTTTGACCAACTGCTTTGACTCCGCCTCTGAACTAGTGTAACGAAACTGTTACAAACCCGAGGTGTTAAGCCCGGATGTATTCGTAGGCTTCCACATATTGGAGCCCTGGTTTATTCCAAGAGTAGTCGTAGGCCATGCCCTGCAAGGCCAAGGTTTTAAAAGCCACGGGATCATCCTTATACAAGGCGATCGCCCGACTGAGGGCCGTTTCCAGGGCATACTCATCCGGTTGATAGAAAACAAAACCATTACGTTTCTCCGGGGGATGGTTCTGGTCATAATCCCGGTCGAAAACAGTATTTACCAAACCGCCTACTCCCCGCACCACCGGAACGGCCCCATAACGCAGACCAATCATTTGGGTCAAACCACAGGGTTCGTAGTTACTGGGCACCACAATAATGTCCGCCGCTCCGTAAATTAAGTGGGCCAGCTCCTCGTCAAAGCCCAACTCTAGATGGACATTGGGGTTATCGTTGAGATGTTGTTTTTCATGCCAGAACCATTTGCTCAGATTGGGTTCGGTGGCGGAGCCGAGCAGGACAAATTGCGCTCCCTGGCTGAGGGCGTAGTAGATGGAGTGATGCACCAAGTGCACACCTTTTTGTCCATCCAAGCGGCCAATAAAGCAGAGCATGGGTTTTTTATCATCCGTTTCTAACAGTAATCTTTCCCGTAACGCTTGCTTATTTTTTGCCTTATCGCCAAAGGTTTTGACACTGAAGTTACTCGCCAGTAAAGGATCAATTTCTGGGTTCCACACTTCGTAATCCAAACCGTTCAAAATACCGCCGAATTTTTGCTGATGGATTTCCAGGGTATGGCCCAAGCCACAGGAAATATCGGAAAAACGGGCTTCCCAAGCATGGTGGGGGGAAACGGTGTTGACATAGTTGGAGTAGACAATGCCCCCCTTCATGAAGTTAATCGCATTGGGATTGAAATTATCCTGCAGGCGATCGTAGCTGAAATAATAACTGTCATTATTGAGCCCAGTGGCGTGGAGAATATTGGCTCCAGCAATACCCTGGTGTTTGAAATTGTGGATGGTGTAACAAACCCGTTGATGGTCCATGCCATGGAAACGGTAAATTTCATACAACAACACCGGCACCAGTCCCGTTTGCCAATCGTGGCAGTGGATAATGTCTGGGCGTTTGTTACTGCGTAGCAAAAACTCCATGGCCGCCTTGGAGAAAAAGGCAAAGCGCATATGGTCGTCTAGAGCGCCATAATAATGACCCCGATTGAAAAAGTTATCAGAAGATTTGGGCTGAATGAAGAAGCAGAGCCTACCGTGAACCCAGCCACAAAAAACATCACAGAAGATTGAGCTTCCATACCAGGGCACCTCTAGGTTGCGGTAAGCATCGTGTAAACCCCAGATGTGGTCATAGCGCATGCAATCGTACATGGGTAGGATTAGCTCGACGCAATGGCCCCGCAGTTCCAATTCACGGCTTAGGCCGTAAATAACATCCCCCAATCCCCCAGCCTTAATGACGGGGGCGCATTCTGAGGCAATTTGAACGATGTACATAGAGGCTCCTGATAGCGGTTTTTACTCGACTTCGGCTCGACGGCGATCGAGTTGATTGTATTTTCCTATATTGCCCCTCCCTTGCAAGCACTGGAGGAGAATTCCCCTGGCCAAGGGGCGATCGCCACCGGAAATTAAAAGATTAAGTTAGTCAAGTAAAAGATTTGGTTCACTACCCATTTTGGGTCATGGGCCTGGCTTTTTTTAGCCCAAGAATGAAAAACTAACCGTAGTGATGATGCCGTACCAGTAATGTTTCCACCAAGCATTGGGCAGTTGTAAGCCTTTCTGGATCGTTAGACTGGGCTACCCAGGCGGCCAACTCATTCAAGGAACCATTGACCAAGTGGGCAAAACCCTCAGCATCGACGGCGTCAAGTTCTCCTTCGGAAACGGCGGTCTGAATCGACCCATGGAGCAAACCAAAGCCATATTGATCAATTTCGGTCAGGTCATCCGCTGCCAAAACTGCGGGAGCTTCCACAAATACCAAGCGCCGCAGTTCATCCTGCTGGGCAACTTCCAGAAATGCTCGACAGCCGACGATTAACTGTTGCCAATTATTATCTAGGGGTTGAACTTTCGTTTGGATATAGTCGGTGATTTCTTCGTAGGCCTCGACGATGACAGCTTTAAACAGCCCCCGCTTGTCCCCGAATTGATGATATAAAGCTCCCCTGGTAATGGCTAGCTCACTGATAATTTCTTCGGTGCCAGTGGCGGCGTACCCCTTGGTGGCAAACAGGTGACGGGCCCGGTCAAGGATGGCGCGGCGAGTGCGTCGAGTTTGTTCTGCTTTGGTTAACTTAGCCGGCATGGTGGATGGATTTAACATTCAGACAGTATGTATCTTGACAAGAAAAAAAACTTCCCCTACTTTTGAGATACATACAGATTGTATCTTTTACGCAAAACTTTCCCCAAGGGGTCGTGATGTCAACCACGCTAAATACCCGTCAAGCAACCACTGCTGACATTCCATTTCTGGCTAGGATTGAGTACGAGGCTTCCCTACCACCTTTAAATCACTGCTTTTGGGACGATTTGTTGGATGGTACTGGCACCACCGCATTGCAGTTTATCGAGGCGGAACTAAAGGCTGATGCTTGCAATTGGGGCAATGTGCCGGATTTTCTGATTTTGGAAGCTGGGGGCCAACCAGTTGCGGCCGCCGCCGGATATGTACCAGGGACGGATGATTACTGTCCATTATGCCTATCCCAGCTAGGGGCGATCGCCAAGGAGTTGAACTGGGGAGAAGAAACCCTAGAGGGTTTTCGTGAGCATTATGTGGGGCTTTGGGGAGGGAATTTACGGCCATTGTTTCTCACACCCCAGGCAACCTGGATTATCGAAAATGTGGCCGTATTACCGGAGGCCCGGGGCCAAGGTTTTGGCAAAGCGTTACTAAGGGCTTTATTGGCCAAAGGGCGATCACAGGGCCATGAATTTGCTGGCATTATGGTAATCAATGGCAATGACAGAGCCCGCCATACCTATGAATCTGTGGGGTTTAAACCTTACCAAACCTTTTACAAAGATTATTTCTGGGAACAATTTAAGATTGATTTTCCCGGTGTTACCAAGTTTGGTATGCGTCTCAACTAAAAAAGATAACTACCATGTTTGACAAGGGGTGAAACTGGCTGGCTTTAATCATTGGTAATCGGTGGTTGGACTATGATCAATTCACCCACACTTTTTCACTGTGTCCCCCATGGAATTAACCCCTGAAACCAAGGCCGCTGTGGTTACCCAAGGTTTGACCAAACGTTTCGATCGCCAGGGGGCGGTGACCAATGTGGATTTAAGCATTGCGGAGGGTGCCGTGTACGGTCTGATGGGTCCCAATGGGGCGGGGAAGACTACCCTAATCCGTATGTTGGCCACTGCGGAAGAACCCACCAAGGGGGAAATTTATTTATTTGGCGATCGCCTGGTAGCGGGGGCAGACAATTTACGCATCAAACAATATTTGGGCTATTTGCCGGACGATTATCCCCTCTATGAAGACTTGAACGTTTGGGATTATCTCGATTACTTTGCCCGGTTATATCATTTGAAAAATCCTGGCCGTCGCCACCGCATCCAGGAAGTGTTGGAGCTAGTGCAACTAACCAGTAAGCGCCACAGCCGCATTAACAGTCTTTCCCGGGGGATGAAACAACGGTTAAGTTTGGCCCGCACCATTATCCATGAGCCCATTTTACTCCTGCTGGATGAGCCGGTTTCCGGGCTGGATCCCCTCGCTCGGCAACAATTTCGTGACATTATTCGGGTGTTGCAGGCCGCTGGCATGACCATTCTGATTTCCTCCCATGTGCTCAGTGACCTGGCTGAACTCTGCACGGCGATCGGGGTGATGGAACTAGGTTGTTTGGTGGAAAGTACCACTTTGGCAGATTTATATAACCGGCTGGGGCAGCGCACTATCTCCATCTTCCTATTGGAGGGAGTAGAGCAATTGCAGGATTGCCTGAAGAATCAACCCGGTGTGGAGGATTGGCAGATAAACTATGACCAGGGAGATCAGCCAAATTCCGCCCCAGGTACCCACTGCTCTGTGATTTTTTCTGGTTCCCCGGAAGACAGCGCCAACCTGCTCAGAAATTTGATCTATGCTGGTTGTCGAGTCAGTCAATTCCATTGTCAACAGGAGGATTTAGAAAGTATTTTCCTCAAACTAGGACATCAACAGGTTTCTTGACAGTATCAACGGCTGTTCTGCCCTGGTTAAGACTGATAATTTAACTATTTTCTTCTCAAATTACCGTTAATTTATTCATCACTAAATCTCTCTCTGTCTAGTTGATTTATTTTCCATTTATCTGAGATTTATTTGACAACTGAAAGCTGTTTCCAATCAGAATTATTTGCTTAATTAAGAAGCTGATTGAAATTACTTACCCTCACTGCTATCGGTGCTTTACTGAGCAAATGGGGGATTAATTAGGATTTGACTAACAACTGATTGACTTAATTTTTTGCTTTTTCCTGCCCCACTTCGCCGTCACTGCCATGATTAATTTTTTCTCTACCCATATCGATCGCCTGGGGGATTGGTATCCCCAACTGTACCGGGAACTCAAAAGCCGTTTCACTGCTACTAAGGTCCGTTGGTTGCTGTTGGTTAGCGTAATTTTCCAGGGTGTGATGGTATTTTTTCGCACCGGAGAAATTCCCGTACTGTATCCCCTCAACCCCGCTGGCGAGCAATTTAGTCGCTACTGTCTGGGCACCCCACCGGATTGGGAATATAGCCGAGGCATTTTTGTTTGCACCCAGGATTTATTGGGACAACTACAAATTAATTGGCGGCTTTGGTGGCTGGATGGCTTCGCTTTTTTGAGCTTGGCCGGGCTGGCTTTATTGCTGGTGGCGGGGGTTTATTTGCTGGTGGCCGATTTACAAAAGGAATGTCAACGGGGCACTTTAAATTTTATTCGCCTTAGTCCCCAGGGCGAGGGCAATTTCATCTGGGGCAAAATGCTGGGGGTGCCTAGTTTGCTGTATGGATTTTTGCTCACCCTTTTGCCTCTCCATATAGTCGCCGCTGGGGGGGCGGGCATTTCCTTGCTTCTATTGGCGGGTTACTACGCGGTGGTGCTGGCTGGAGCAACCTTCTTTTTCCACATTGCCCTCTGGATTGGTTTAAGCAGTAATGCAAAAAGTTATTCCCTTTCTAAAAGCGCGGCGATCGCCGGTTTGTGTGGGGTGGGGACGCTGATTGCAACGACCTTAATTATGCAAGACAACGACTGGGAGCCATTTTTCCTGTCTTGGTTGTCTCTGTTTTACCCCGGTAAAGCCCTAATTTATTTAGTCCGCTCCACCTTTTTGCCCATAACCACCGTTGGTTACCTCGGCCCCAATGAACTAGACCAATTGCGCTGGTATGGTTGGGATTTATTTCGGTCGGCTCCCCTGGGTATGGGGTTTATGGTGGCTAATTTCGCCGTGGGGACCTATTGGATTGCCCAAGTATTACGCCGTCGCTTCCGTCGTCCCCTCAGCACTGCCTGGAGCAAAGTTCAAAGCGTGGGGGTAACCCTGTCCCTAGTGGCGATCGCCAATGGCTTTTTACTGCAGAGCTACGTAAAAGGTGATTATCTGGATTCACTGTTGTTGAACCTGGCCAGTTGGCAATTGACCCTTTGTTGCTTCTTTTTGGGTTTGACCCTGGCCCTGTGCCCCCAAATTAACTATTTACGGGATTGGAGTCGCTATCGCCACGAAGCCCCCCGGCAGTACCGCACCTGGAGCTGGCAAAATCTAGTTGCTGACCATAGTCCTCCCCAAGGGGCGATCGCCATTAATCTTTGCTGCACCGCCCTTTTAACCTTGCCCATGGTGTTATTGTTGCCCTGGCTAGCACCAGCACCGGCGGGGTTTCCCATTCCCCTCGGCGGCATAGTGGTGGCCTTGACCATGGGTTTGTTGTGGAATTTTACTTTTGCTACCTTGGTCCAGTGGAGTCTGCTGCGGATGCGTTTTCCCCGTCTCCTGGTATTAATTTTGTCTGTGGTGGTGATGGTGGTTCTTCCCTTGGCGATCGCCATCGGCGCGGGAATTAAGGAAAGCACCGTGATGTGGTTTAGTCCGCTGCCGTCCATTGCCCTGGTGGAAGGAATTAGCTTTCAAACGCCCCTCTTTTTTCTAACGATTCTCACCCAAACAGTGGTAATTGCGGCCAGCACCTGGCAGTTTAATCGCTACGTTCAACGTCTCGGGCGATCGGAAAGCCAGCAATATCTTGCCCCGGTTCAGCCAGAGTGAGAAATGGCAAATTCCCTATCCCCGCATTTTCCGCCATCACCATGACCACACCCCTTGAAAAAAAGTCAACCATTGAAGACATCCGTTCCCGTTTTGATAAAGATGTGGCCCGTTTTTCTTCCCTCGAAACTGGCCAGGCGACAACCATTGATGCTCCCCTAGCGATGTCCCTAATTACCGAGGCGGCTATCTCCTGCACTAAGAATATTCGCCACGTACTAGATATTGGCTGTGGTGCTGGTAACAACACCCTTCGATTGCGTCAATCTGCCAACTATGATTTCAATGTTGACCTACTTGATCTAAGCGCACCCATGCTGATGAAAGCGGCGGAACGGGTCCAGCAATTAAATAGGGGTTTAGTCCGTACCATACAGGGGGATTTTCGCTCAGTAAGCCTGCCAAACTCCACCTACGATGTGCTCATTGCAGCGGCCGTGTTGCACCATTTACGGGATGACGAAGACTGGCGACAAGCTTTTCAGAAAATTTACAATTTACTTGCCCCCGGTGGTAGCGTTTGGATCACCGATTTAGTTTCCCATGAGCAACCCGCCGTCCAAGCAATGATGTGGGACCGGTACGGCGACTATTTGGTCTCCCTTGGTGGTGCGGAATATCGGGACAAGGTGTTCGGCTACATTGACCGTGAAGATTCTCCCCGACCCGTTACTTACCAGCTTGATTTGCTCCGTTCCGTTGGCTTTGATGCGGTTGATCTTCTGCATAAAAACTCTTGCTTTGCTGCATTTGGTGCGGTGAAGCATTGATAAATTTATTTCATCAAAAGAATCAATTAATATGCAAACAAAAAATTATTTCGAGCTAATGGCCCAATACAACCAATGGGTCAATGGGAAAATTTATGGGGTCTGTGCCGAAATTCCCGATGGTATGCGAAAAAAAGATTTAGGTGCTTTTTTTAAATCAATCCATGGAACCTTAAATCATATTTTGTATGGAGACAAAGCATGGCTGGGCAGATTTACAGAACAATCTTTGACATCAAAAAGTATTGGCCAGGAACTTTACCAAGACTTTGAAGCGCTATGGGCCGAGAGAAGGGCAATGGACCAAGAAATTTTACACTGGTCCCAGAACTTATCATCCCCATGGTTAGAAGCTCCTTTTGAATACACCAGCAACATAGACAACAAAACTCGCATCATGCCCACCTGGGTGCTGGTCACCCATATGTTTAATCATCAAACCCACCACCGTGGCCAAGTAACAACCCTGATCAAGCAACTTGGCTATGAACCTGGCATAGTGGACTTACCTTGGTTACCTGACCTTGAGCTAAACACTGGTAATGGGCTCTAATCGATAGCGACAAGTACTAGGCTGAAAGGTACTTTTTCTGGCATTAAATTAATTGGGGGCACAGCTCACGAAATGAATCAGGAAAAATTATTGGCCCTGATGATGGATTTGCACCAGGATGGAGCACGCCAAGGGCCAGGAAGCGAAACCGAAACTCTACGAGCCCTCGAACTAACTCGAATTGATCCGTTGGCAAAACTTCAGGTCGCTGACATCGGTTGTGGTACTGGAGCATCGACTTTGGTTTTAGCAAGTAAACTGCAAAATGCACAAATTACTGCCATTGATATTTTTCCAGAATTTCTTGATGTTTTGTCCACAAGAGCAAAGGTAATGGGTTACTCCGAAAAAATCGAGACACTTACAGAATCAATGGACAAACTTTCGTTTGCAGATGAATCGTTGGACCTCATCTGGTCTGAGGGAGCGATCTATAATTTAGGCTTTGCTCAGGGGATTGAGTGCTGGAAGCCCATGCTAAAAACGGGTGGTGTGCTTGCGGTTTCAGAAATCACCTGGCTGAATCCCCTTCCCCCGGAGGAAATTAGACAACACTGGAACACGGAATACCCCGAAATCGCCACTGCTTCTGAGAAAATTGCAATTCTTGAGCACGGAGGCTACGACCTAATTGGATATTTCATTCTTCCATCAACAAACTGGCTAGACAGTTACTATACGCCAGTTGAAGAGCGAATACATGACTTCCTTAAGCGCCATAGGGGAGACCTAGAAGCAGAGGAACTAATAAAAATGGAACGCCGAGAAATGGATCTATACAGCCGATTTAAAAATTGGTTCAGTTATGGGTTTTATGTGGCCCGCAAACGATGAGTTATGGCGACAGATATGTATGTCATTGATTAGCAAAATTGATTACAATGCTAAAAAAATAAACAGGACGTGCTGGATTTATTTTAGTTGAAATTGGTCAAATAAAACTATATTGTTATTATCTGCACTGCTGTCAAAATAGTAGCTTTTGATCACTGCATTATCTTCATCGGTTTCCAGTACACTAAAAACAGTAATTTTATTGCTGGCAATGTAGGGTAATGGTTTGCCATCGGAATTGAGCAAAGGCGCAATGGTGGGAGTAATGGGCGATAAGCCATTGGGATTGCCCACGGGGAAGTCGTTGTTAGGATCAATAAAATCCGGTAGGGAGCGGGGATTATCAGCTAAATGGGCGCCATAACTGTTACCGACATTGGATGTTTCTAAAAAGTGCATTCCTCCAGGACTAACAAAACGATTCCAAAGATGGGAATGGCCATAAAAAACTAGCTGAACTCCGGCATTTTCTAGTAGGGGAATTAGGTGCTTAATAATCTGATCTTCCCCCTTGGGGTAATGGTAACGGCGATGCACCATAACACCATCAGGGGTGTATTCTTCGTAGGCCTGGGGATCGGTATAGGGCGGAGTAACATTACCTCCTAAACTATGGGGAGGATGGTGGAACATCACAATTTTGTACCGAGCTTGGCGGAATTCTTCCCCAGCCAATTCCTGCTTCAGCCATTCATACTGCCTGCTACCGGGGGTAATGGGTTCAAAAATATGCTGACCATGGCCCCAATTTTCCGGTTTATGTAACTGCTGACTGCTTTCTTGGTAACGCCCTGCAGTGCTTGAATCCTGTTGCGGCGTGCGCGAAGCGTGCCCTGGGCAACGCCAAACATTGGTGACCATTAAGGAAATGAGACGAATATTGCCAAAAGTAACGGCGTAGTACTGTTTTTGTGGAGCTGGGCTGGGGGGTAAGGAAAAAATTTCTTGATAGGTTTGGAAGTTAAAGGAATTGTTTTCAATCCATTGGGCGGCTTGGTCTGGGTCGTATTCCTGCTCAGCAAAATCCTGCCGCTCAAAGTATTCTTCTTCGGCGATCGCCTGGGGTCGAGCGTCTTTAAACTGCAAATGCAACGCCTTGCTGGGGGAATTGCGCCCCATTACTTCATGGTTGCCAATGCAGGGAAAGAGGGGAGTGGATTGTAACACTTGCGCTCCCTGATAGATTTTCCCCCCCAACGTTACTGAAGCCCGCCCCTGCAGCACTGGAAAAAAGGATCTACCCCGGCGATCGTCAAACCATTCCGAAGCCCGATCTGGTACGTTGACCATATCCCCTGCGTGGAACACCCCGTCAAAGTCACCATAAACGGCGATCGCCTGTTGGATATTGGCCGCCACCATGGGCATTAACTGATGGTCGGAGGTGAGCAAAATTTTTAAGGGCTGGTCTGGAGGGGGACTAGGTTGCAGGGAAAAAATATCGCTCTGGTGTATGCGTTGGCTCTCCTGGCTAAAAACTTGATAGGGCAAAGTCTCCCCAGCTCTTAAGCCAGTTATCACCGCTTGATGTCGCCAAATGGGTCGGAGAGAAAGCTTGTCATAGGTTTGGAAGGTGTAGGACCATTCATCTTCCCTGGTGCGGGTCAACTGTTGAGTGTCGGCCCCGGTGCGATGCTCCAGGTCTTTGCCCCACTGCACCCAGTGCTTGTCCCCGGCAAATTCGGTAAACCAAACGACTTCAACGCTGTCAGGGGTGGGAAGTTGTAAAAAAGGATCACTCAACATAACCAGGAAATGCATTAATAACAAACTAGTGACAATCATCCCCTGCCCTCGGTTTTATTGCTCCGACAATGGCAAAATTAAACCACCCAGACATCCACTTTGGCTTTTGCTGTGACCATTTCCCGCACCATTATCAGCACGAGAATTGACTGCACAGACTATGGACAAGCCACAGCCACCATCATTAATTTAGCTAAAGCGGCGATCGCCAGTTATGTGGTAGCGGCCAATGTCCATGTGGTAATGAGTGCCTATGGCAATAAAAGTTATCAAGAAATTATTAATCAAGCTGTGTTGGTCACCCCCGATGGTATGCCATTGGTGTGGGGATTAAAATTGCTCGGTTACCCGCAGGCCACCAGAGTTTATGGCCCGGATTTGATGCTAACAATTTGTCAGCGGGCCGCGGCGGAAAACCTTGGTATTTATCTTTATGGTGGCACAGAAGATTGTTTGCAGCAACTTAAAGTTAACCTAATTAAACGGTTTCCTAAACTGAAGATTGTTGGCGCTGATTCTCCCCCTTTTCGCCCACTAGAACCTGAGGAAGAAAAAAACGCCTTGGCCAAAATTAAGCAGTCCGGCGCTGGTATCCTTTTTGTTGGTTTAGGTTGTCCTAAGCAGGAAATTTGGATGGCTAATCATTACCAAAAAATAGATCTAGTCATGGTGGGGGTGGGAGCCGCTTTTAATTTCCACAGTGGTTTGGTGTCTCAAGCTCCCCGTTGGTTAATGGCCATGGGATTGGAATGGCTCTACCGTTTGCGCATGGAACCGAAGCGATTATGGCGCAGATATTTAATTAACAACCCCGCTTTTATTGTTCTATTTACTTGGCAATGGTTAACAAATAAAACAACTTTATAAACTATTTTATCCCTAATGTTTTAGCAGTAAAAAGTAAGTTAATTTGCCACAGGGTCGGTGGGACTCATGCCATAAAAAGGTTGGGCCGCTGACCAGTGGGGTCGATCGCCAAGGAGCCAATGTTGCCAAGCGAGGGTGAGGAGTTGGGGGGCAGTGATACCGAGCTGATCTGGGGTAGCGTGAATCTGTTTTACCCCTTTATCCGCCATAAGTTGTTGCCAATCCTCCGGTAACCAAAGGCGATCGCCGTCTAGGGTAATTAGTTTTTCCCCGACTATTTGATAGAGCGCCCCATAAAAATAACCCCTGGTTGCGGGCATAGTGACAGCCAATAATTCGCCATCGCCACAGGTTTTAACCAAAGATTGGGCAAAACAAGCCAGGGTAGAAATGGTAAATAGGGGAATTTGTAATTGCTGGGCCAAGGTACGGGCGGTGACCATGCCAATGCGGACACTGGTAAAGCTACCAGGGCCCTGGGCTACGGCCAGATAATCTAACTCAGACCACTGTTGGCTAGGCAAAAAATCCCCTAAACAATTGTGTAATTGATTGAGTAATTCCCGATCCAAGGGCCAAGTTTGCTGGGCCACTGGATTTTCTCCCCGTTGTAGAGCTAAACCTAGCTGGCCGGTGGCGGTGTGGATGGCCAAGCCCAAACTATGATCGGCCAGGGAAAGGGGAGGAGGTACGGTCATTACCAATAGGTTTAAGTATCGTTGCTTACTGCAACCTTTAGTTTATCGGGGATAGGATGGGGCAAATGCGCCGCAATTATCTAATTTTTTGCCCCAATTTGGCGATCGCCGGGGGGCAAATGTGTATAAATGCTTACGTCAACCTGTAGAATCTCAGTTAAGATCTCGTTACAATCCATCCCATTGGTTTTGATTTTACCCGCCCGACCCTAGGACATCATCCCATGCAAACGATTTCCCCTGCGTCGACCCTTACCCAAACTCCCCGTTTTGACCACCCCCTGAAAGTGTTGGCCATGGGGGACAGCCTTGTCTACGGTTACGGAGATCCCATTGGTGGCGGTTGGGCAGAACGGCTACGGCGATTTTGGATGGAAGAAAATGGCCCCGTACTCTATAACCTCGGTATCCGTGGCGATCGGGTAGCCCAAGTTAGTGAACGTCTGGAGCAAGAATTTCGCCTGCGGGGAGAAATCCGCAACAAAGTCCCCGATTTGCTGATTCTCTCTGTGGGGGTAAACGACTCCCCCCGGTTGGGTCGGCCTGATGGACGGTGTTTCACCGATGAAATTCTCTTTCAAAAACAGGTGGAGCAGCTATTGGACAGCGCCCGTCAACTTTGCCCGGTGCTTTTTGTCGGTATGGTGCCCGTCAACGAAGCTCCCATGCCTTTCCTTGATTGTTTTTACTTTAACCACGCTGACCAACATCGTTTCAAAACTATTACCCAACAGGCCTGCGGCGATCGCCAAATTCCCTACCTAGATATCTTTGAAATTTGGCAACAGCGGGGCCAAGCATGGATTAACGATCATCTCATGGCCGATGGACTCCATCCTAACGTGGCGGGCTACAAAGCGCTCTTGGATGACATCAACCACTGGCAACCCCTAAAGGAACTAACCAGCAAGGTATCTCAACCCTAGTTGTTGGTAACTTCGGCAAGATTTTCCTTGTCAGTTTTTTTCTAGAAATTCACCAAAGATCTGGGCTAGATACTGAACCTGTGTTTCTAGTTCTTTCACCCGGTCTTCCAGGGATTGCGGTACGGGCAAACTCTTAATTTTAGGTAACAAACTATCCCATCCTTTTGCTTTTATGCCATAGGTCTTATTGTAAGCACTGTAAGTATTACGATAATTGCCAAAATGTTTAATTAGAAATTCTTTGTTAACTTCCTTTTCTTGATCTAAAAATTGCGTAGTCTTTCGATTAACAATCTCTTGTAAACGCTCATAAAGAACAGCGGTAGCCCCCAGAAGCTTGGCGGTATTTTTAGTGTCTTGTTGATCTATTTCGTCAAGTTGGTCTAGTAATTTGCTAAATTTAGACATAGTTTTTTAGATTTTTTTAAGAGGGTTTAACCTGAATCTCTACCAATGGAAGATGGTTTTGTGTCCATTTGAGGTTTATCAGGATCAGATTTGGGGGAAGTATCAATTAATCCCATATCGGGCGGCTCATCGAAAAAGACTGAATTGACAAATGTCCACAATATATGAAATTTGCCAAACCAACTTCTGCTTTCTTTAACTTTGAATGCCGCCAATTCTATTTCTGTTTGAATATTCTTTAATTCAGCCTTAATTTTATCTCTTTCAATGATCATTTTTTGTTTTTCTACAATAGAATTCTGCACTTCTATTTTTATTTGATCTAATTCTGCTTGCAGCCTATTTTTTTCCTCCTCTTGAATCTCTATTGAGCTATTTAGCTCGCTAATCTGACTTCTATAGCGACTATTCCAACTCTGAAGACTTCCTCTTGACCTACGAATTGACTTGAGAGTACCTACCGCTATTTGCAAATTTTCATCATCTGGATAAATTTTTGCAAGATCATAAAGTTCTTTAACTTTTTGTTCTATTCGATCCATAATTACCTCTAATTCAACTCACTATTAAGGTCATTGACAGTGTCATCCAGAGGACGAACAATTGCGTTTCTTCCGGTCGGATTAGGATCAAAAATTGCCTCTATGGCTTCATTTAAGCTTTCTGCCATGGCAATTTGATTACCATAAACCACCACAACCCGAGCGAGGGTGGGCAAACTATTTTTCTCAGCTTCCAGATAAATTGGTTCCACATAAAGTAAGGATTCTTCAATGGGAATTACCAGCAAATTACCCTGAATGGCCCGGGAGCCCCGGCGGTTCCAAAGACTAATCCGTTCGGAAATTACTGGATCTTGGTTCACCAAAGCTTCAATTTGCTCTGGGCCATAAACCAGTCGTTCCTTGGGTAAGGTGTAGAGCAACAATTTGCCATAATTTTGTTCATCACAGCGGGCAAAGAGTAGGGCAATCAGGTTATTGCGGGCATTAGGAGTATAAACTTGGGAAAGAACAAATTCCTCTTCTTTGGCATCAATCCCTGCCAATTTCATAATTAGGTAATACGGGGCAATGGGTTGTTGCTCATCGGCATAGGTTTCCTGGGGAATACGCCATTGGTCTTCCCGGTTATAAAATACATCAATATCTTCCATGTGATAGGTCAACAATCGCTCCGATTGGGTACTAAACATATCCACTGGATAACGAATATGACTTTTTAAAGTAGAGGGCATGGAACTAAAAGGTAAAAACAGTTCGGGAAATATTTTCTGCCAAGCATTAATTAGCGGATCTTGCTTATCAATAGTGAAAAAACGCACATCACCATTGTAGGCATCCACTAAAATTTTGACTGAATTACGAATGTAATTGAAATTACGCCCCGGTTGGTTAGCATCTCCTTCCCCCGGATCGGAATAGGGATAGGAATTGCTGGTGGTATAGGCATCGATCAGCCAATAAAGAGTGGAATGTTCTTCCCCTTTTACTTTGGCTGTCACCAGGTAAGGATCGCGGTCAAAACGCAAAAAGGGAGCAATGTGGCGGATGCGATGGTTAATATTGCGGCGAAATAAAACTCTGGTATCAGGCTTAAAGTTCTCAGTGAATAGCATTTGCCAATCCCGCAAATAAACGGCAAATAATAATTTTCTGATGGGAGAATTTAAAAAAATGCCACCCCGCCCGTCATAAAAGTTGTAAACATTGGCCTCTCCACTGGGAAAATCCAGTTCAGGAATGGCGGTGTTGGTCATGATGTAGTTATCAGTGATTTCACCAAAATAAATGCGGGGTTTACCAATGGGAATACTAGTGCGGATCAACTCACTAGAGGTACGTAGAGCGCCTGCGTTTTCGTCAGTGCCAATATCTTTGACAAAGTAATAGGGCAATCCACCTTGGTCCACTAGGTTAACGGGGGAAAGGGTGAAGCCGTAGCCGTGGGTATAGACCAAATGTTTGTTCACCCAGGTTTGGGCCTTTTCTGGTACAGCGGTGTAGTCCAATTCCCTGGGGGCAATGAGGGTTTGTTGTTTGGCGGTGCTAATGGTTTGCGTGTCGTCTTTTTGCACCCGGATAGTGTAGCGGTCCAGGTCAGCATCAGAGAACTTATAGTAAAGGCGAATTTGTTGTAGTTGTCGATTAGTTTTCAGTAGGGGAATGGGATCCCAGAGGCGAATGTTATTTAGGGTGAGTCGGTTTCTCTCTAGGCTAGCGGGGGTGAGTTGGCCACGGCCGGTGAGGGTAGCTGGCTGAATGATTTGTAGGTTAAAAGCCTCTCTAGTGGCGGCGATGTTGCGGGCGAGATAGGGTCTTTCCCTGGTGAGTTGATTGGGTTGCACTACTAACAGTTCGATCGCCCAACCCCCCAAATTTTGCAGAAGCAGAATTAACAAGTAAACAGCCACTGGCAACCAGAGGCCAATTATGGGTAACTGTCCCCGCCGCTGGGGAGCACCTGTTCCTTTTGCCCTAGGCCAACCCTTAACGCTTAACCACCCCAACCAAATGGCGATCGCCATGCTGAAAATCGCCAGCCCAGTTTCTACGGGTAAACGCCAATGAATGTCGGTGTAGTTGGCCCCATAGACTACGCCATGGTTAGCAAACAAATAATCGTAACGCTTTAACCAATGTTCCACCCCTAGGGTGAGAGCTACTGCGGCTCCCAGAGCACTTATATGTCTCAATTGGGCTGCAGAAAAACCGGGAAATCGTCCCTCCGATAAACTATCAGCGGATTTGAGAATAATTAGAGTTACCCCTAACAAACTGAAGAGGAATAAACCCCGCCACCAACTTTCGAGTAATTGCCAGAGGGGAATCTGGAAAATATAAAAGCTAATATCGTGGTGAAATTGGGGGTCGATGGTATTGAAGGGCTGACTATTAACAGAAAGTAACAGTCGAAACCAGTTACCAGATAGCAGCAGTCCCCAAACTGCACTCAAAATAAAGACCAAGCCCGGTAATAGTCTGGGACCCCGCAACACACCGATGAGGGCTAGCATACCCGCCAAGGCCGTCACCCCCAACTGGCTACCCATGCCACTGAAACTAGTAAACAAAAAATGAAGCCGAAAGGGTTGGGGCACCGCTGGGGTGATATTGGGCAAAGTATAGTCCGGAGTCCACACCTGAATAGTGATGAAAACGTAATACATCACCAGGGATATCAGAATCAGTTGTAGGACAATAATTAGGGGCAGTAGAACGGGTAGTTGCAGGGGACGGGAATGGGCTTTGGGGCCCACCGGGGGAGCGGGCATGGGCAAGTAACGAGAACCGATCGCCACGGGCACTGGTGCATAAACAGCTTGGGCAACGGCCAGGCCTTTCAGTTGGGCCTCCTCTTGGATCAGGCGATTAGTGACTTTAACCTGGAAGACAATAAAGCCCCAGGAAATAAAGCCTGTAATCAGAGCAATGCTCCCTTGCCAGCGCACCCGCTTCCAAAAGACGGACTGGAAGCTTAACTCCTGGAACCAGAGATTTTCCACATAGATGCGGGCAATGACTTCCAAACCCACCAAAGCAATGGCCAGAACAATCGCCCCCTTGACCCACCCTTTCATGGCCCTAACCCCCTTGTTTAGTGGTGAACCATTGGGAAAGTTTTTTGATTCCCCAACTGCTGACGGCACCCAAAATCAGAATACTAATGGCGGGATTGAATAGGGGCAACCAAAGTTTTTGCCAGATTTGATAGCCCAAAGGAATACCAGTGGATTCCCCCACCACAGCGATGGCAAACCAGAAAAAGCCCAGCAGCACCAGGAATACATCGGCAATCAAAATACGATCCAGCCAGGTTAGTAATAAAGTTTTCATACAATTTGCACACAATCCAGATACTCAGGTCGGGGACTGATTTCTGCTCAGCGGTGGGGTCCCCCATTAATACCTATGCCAGGTACTTGTTTCCCATCTTAATCCTTTGGTGGATGACCTCTGTTAACCAATCGTTTGTCCCCAACCATGGCCCGGGGCAGTGGGCGATCGCCAAGCTGTTAACCCCCGGTTTGGTAAATTGACAATAACGCTCTAAGTTGAAAAAACTAATGTCTTGCTCAAACTTTCCTTGGAGAAACTAACCACAATGGATACCATCAAACAAATTAGCTATTTTCTGGCCGGTGTGGTACTGATGGAAATGACCCTCACAGCGGCGATCGCCAGGGCCGATGACCGGGATGTAACGGCCCAGGAAAGACAGAGAATTGTCCAAGCCCTCAATGCCCTGGGCTGTAGTTCCTTTGATGATGCAGAGTACGAAATCGACAAAAGACGGTTTGAAATTGACGACGCGATTTGTGCCGATGGGCGGAAATATGAAATTTATCTAGATGCTAACTATCAGCTGATCAAGAAGGAATTAGAGGACTAACCGCAGTCAATAAGGATAAAATTGGGCTTTTCAAAAGGAAAACGGACTACATTTGTCTTAGAACCTGTTCGTCAAGTCCTATTGCACTCCTTAAATTTAAATTTTCCAATGCCGGGGGACTTTAAGTTTTTTCCCGTCGTCGAAATTAGGGGGAAAAGGGCTTGGCAAACACCACCTTAAACCCTTGACATTCCTTCGCCGAGACCAGCATGGATCCCCTGATTGCCCCCCTTGCTTTCCTACTTGCCATTGCTCTGGGCTGTGCCGTGGGTAGTTTTCTCAACGTGGTGGCCTATCGTTTGCCAGAAGGTTTATCCCTGGTACATCCCCCTTCCCGTTGTCCCCACTGTGGCCACCGACTGGGCCCGAAGGAGAATGTGCCAGTGGTGGGTTGGCTTTGGCTACGGGGTAAATGCCGTTGGTGCCAAACTGCCATTTCTCCCCGCTATCCCTTGGTGGAGGCTGCGACGGGATTCTTATTTGCCCTGACCTGTTGGCGTTTTGGTTGGCAGTGGCAAACCTTCGGCTACTGGATATTAATTAGTTTTTTAATCTCCCTGACTTTAATTGACTGGGACACCATGACCCTGCCCAATAGTTTGACTAAACCGGGATTGGTGCTTGGGCTGTTATTTCATTTACTACTGGGTTGGCAACGTGGCCATTGGATTGTCCCCTTGGTGGAGGCGATCGCCTCGGCGGTATTGGGGCTATGGTTGTTTGATTTGATCCGCATGGGAGGAAGTCTGTTGCTCGGTAGGGAAGGCATGGGGGACGGGGATCCCAAATTGGCATCCATGGTAGGGGCTTGGTTGGGCTGGCCGTCATTACTGTTGACCACCTTCATTGCCTGTTTCATCGGTTCCATCTATGGGGGTTTGAAGTTACTGTTGGGCACATTGCAACGGCGACAGGGTTTTCCCTTTGGCCCCTTTTTGGCGATCGGTGCCCTCATCAGTCTCTTTTGGGGTGAAAAATTGATCACTAGTTACTTAAATTTTGTGACCCCACAATTTTGAGTATTTTGCTGCCCTTGTTATTTTTTCGCAAAGATTGGTAAAAAGTTCCGATCTGCCAAGTTGGGCGAAACAAGATGCCAATATCCCCGGTATTGTTAGAGCTTTAGCCAAAAGATTTAGAGGATAAACAAAGACACTGGAAACCGGCTCCTAAAGCCGAGCCAAAATTAGCTTTGTAACTTGATCAACTTCGGGGTATGCATTCACTGTGAGTAGGTTTTGCTTCGCAGCGTAGTATTCCAATAGGGGAACGGTGTACTCATGAAACTTGCCAATGCGAGTGGTGATGGCTTCAGGATGATCGTCAAACAAAGAACGGTTGAGGGAACGTTCCACCATCGTGGCTTCATCAATTTTCAGGTACAGGGCCCAATCCAGGGGCTGCCCCAGATCTTCGAGTAAAAAGTCCAGTTCTTCTGCTTGGAAAGCGGTGCGAGGATAACCTTCCAAAATCCAACCCTGACCCCCATCTTCCTGCACCAACCTCTGTTGAATAAATTCGATCATCATCGGATCTGGCAACAGATCCCCTCTTTCCACATAGGGTTTAGCCTTGATTCCCAGGGGAGTGGCGTTGGCAATGGCTTCCCGCAGAATACCCCCCATGGAAATCACTGGCAACTTAAGTTCTTGGCTGAGGTTATGGGACTGGGTGCTTTTCCCTGACCCCGGGCCACCGAGCATAACTAATCGCATAGTTAATAGTTAAAGGTTGAGTTTTTGCTGGACTTTATCGATCAATTTCTGATTGAGTGTTAATTTTTACCCTAAGTGACTAGAGTAGTTTTTCCAGACCGTAAACTAAGCCCTTCAGTTCTACCACTTTACGAATGCCTAAAAGTACCCCCGGCATATAGCAAGCCCGGTCGGTGGTGTCGTGACGGATGGTATAAAGTTGCCCTGGGGAACCAAATAGGACTTCTTGATGGGCGATTAGCCCCGGTAAACGAATGCTGTGGATGGGAATTTGCCCTGGCCCTAGTCCTCCCTTAGCTCCCGCAATGGTTTCCTTTTCTTCTACGGCCGGTGGGTTAAATGTTTTGCCCATTTCCGCTAACATTTGGGCGGTTTTAATGGCAGTGCCGCTAGGGGCGTCGGCTTTCTGGTTATGGTGTAATTCGATAATTTCCACGTGGTCAAAGTATTGGCAGGCTTGCACAGCAGCTTGTTGCATCAACAGAACTCCAATGGCAAAGTTAGGGGCAATCAGACAACCTGTACTAGCTTTTTCAGCAAAATCCCCTAGGTCTTGGATTTGTTGCTCACTCAATCCGGTGGTACCCACCACTGGCCGCACCCCATAGGCGATCGCCGAACGAACATTGTCATAAACGCCGCTGGGATGGGTGAAGTCCACCATTACCCCTTGAATTTTTTCCTGGGTGGCCAACACCAACACACTCTGGAGATCAGCTAAGACAGGAACTTCCAGGGGGGCAATGCCCACCACTTCGCCAATGTCTTGACCTTGGAGACTGGGATTATGATCCACTGCCCCCACCAATTGGAGATCGGGGGCTTGGGCTACGGCTTTAATTACTTCCCGGCCCATTTTTCCAGCCGCACCGTTCACTACCACAGGAATTAAATCTTGATTAGCCATAATTGCCCCAGCTTTATCCGAATTGCTCAACTGATTAATCTCTCCATTGTTGGGCAACCGTTAACCCAGGGCAAGCACTGGATGGTTCAGGGAGAGAAAAGGGAAACTGCTATTTGTTCCCGGATGCGATGGAGATCTTCCCTAACCCGAAAATCCTCTAGCCGTTGAATCACCTGACCACGGTTAAAGAGGATCAGAGTGGGAAGATTTTTTAAGCGGTAGGCGTTGGCTAAATGCAGGTTGACATCAGCATTAACCTCCACACAAACGAGTTGCTCTTGCCATTCGCCGTGGAGATGGTTGAGCAGGGGTTTGACAAAGTGACATAGTCCGCACCAGGGAGCGCCAAAGTAAACCAAGATCGGTTTTGGACATTGAAGAACGAGGTTATCAAAGTTGTCTTCGTTAACGGCTAGCATGGGCATGTTTCTAGCGGACTGATCCCTTGTTGTCCATGCTACAACCATTTTCGACCCCAAAGGGAGGACTGATCCCAACTGATCCCCTTGGTTTTGCTAGCCCAGACGACGGGCGATCGCCGTGAAGTGGCCTTTAACAAGCCAGGTAATTAATTAAGATTCAGTACAAACTAGGGGAAAACGTTCAGGATGTTTGATGATGTCCAAGGTCAAATCTACGTCCAGATCGGGCCAATAAAAATGATTGGCGGTTGGCTCAATGACATTGAAAATATGTTTTACCAGAGCGTTTTTAAACCAGGGAAAATCGTCGTAGGACAAAAATAACTCATTGTCCCCAGACAACAACCAAATTCCATGGCTAGAAATATGGGTAATTTCAACAGTTGAAATGTTTTTGCCAAGCGTCTCTAAGCTCATTTTGTCTGGCCTCAATAATCTTTTCGATGGTTTTCAGTTCCGACCGAGATAACTTGTAGTTTTTTGCCAACTCAATTTCAGGTTCAAGCCAAAACTTTGCTTCTCCCTTTTCGCAATAGATATGGACGTGCATTCTTGTTTCTTCACGAGAAAAGAAGAAAAAACGATAGCCCTCCTCTTTAAAAACCGTTGGACTCATGGAGTTTTTCCGTTGCTAGTCTTAGGATTTTAGCCGACGGGCGATCGCCGTTTGCCAAGGTTCTGTCAGAGCGGAAACTGGTAAATCAATCAGAGCGTTATTTTGGGCATCGATAAAAGTCAAGTTGCCCTGTGCTGTACCCACTACTCCCAATTTTTGCCAGGGTAAGGACTGACCAGCTAAATAGTTTTCCCAGGCAGGCTGATGTTCCGGTGCCACCGCTACCACAATGCGACTGGCGGATTCCCCAAACAGCAAGTTATCCAATCTTTGGTCGGAATCAGGTAGATTAATTTCCGCTCCCAACTGACTGGCGATCGCCATTTCTGCCAGGGCTACCGATAAACCCCCTTCCGCACAGTCATGGGCCGCGTTCACCCAACCTTGGGCAATACCATGGCGACAGGCTTTTTGCACTGCTTTTTCCAAATCGAAATCCACCTGGGGCGGCTGACCAGCAACGGTGTGATGGACAACGGCTAAATATTCCGATCCCCCGAGGGTATTGCCGTCATTACTACCCAGTAAGTAAATGCCATTCCCCGAATTGCGCCAACCTTGGCCAACAACTTTATTGATGTTTTCCACCCGTCCCACCATGCCAATAACCGGCGTGGGATAAATGGGTTGGGGTCTACCGTTGGAGTCCAACGTTTCGTTATACAGGCTGACATTGCCCCCCGTCACTGGGGTGTTTAACTGCCGACAACCCTCCGCAATGCCTTCACAGGCCAGGGCCAACTGCCAATAGCCCACTGGATTTTCAGGGCTACCAAAGTTTAAATTATCCGTTACCGCCAGGGGTTCTGCTCCCACACAACTGAGATTTCGAGCCGCTTCTGCCACTGCGGCCTTGGCCCCTTCCAAGGGATTTAAGTAAACGTAACGGGCATTACAATCTGTGGTGGCCGCCACCCCGATCACACATTCCTCTGGTTTGGCATCCAGGGGACGCACCCGCACCACCGCCGCATCGGCCCCACCGGGCACTATGACCGTATTGTTTTGTACTTGATGGTCGTATTGACGGTAAACCCAATGCTTAGAGGCAATGGTGGGACTGTCCAACAGGGTTAATAACACTTCATTCCAGCTTTGCTTTTGCCCTGCAATTTCAATGCCGGCGATCGCCGCTGGAGATAAATCACTTTCCTGCCATTGCCAAGCTTGTTGGGCATAGTCGGGTGCTTGGTCTAGCAACTGACGATGGTAAATGGGAGTGTTATCGGCCAGGGCTGTAGCGGGAATTTCCGCCGCAATCCCTCCTTGGAAAAAGATCCGCACAATGGGATCCGCAATCACCTGCCCCGCCACCACCGCCTGTAAACCCCAACGATGGAAAATATCGATTAATTCCTGTTCCCGCCCCGGTTGAGCCACAAATAACATCCGTTCTTGGGATTCGGATAGGAGATATTCGTAGGGCACCATGCCCGTTTCCCGCACTGGAATTTTATCCAAATCCAACTCAATGCCCACGCCTCCCTTGGCTGCCATTTCCGCCGTGGAACAGGTAATGCCCGCCGCTCCCATGTCCTGGGCCGCCACCACTGCCCCACTTTTAAAGGCTTCCAAGCAAGCTTCAATTAAGGATTTTTCCAGAAAGGGATCCCCCACCTGCACCGCTGGGCGATCGTCCATGGACTGATCCGTTAACTCAGCACTGGCAAAACTGGCTCCCCCCATGCCATCCCGTCCCGTGGTGGAACCGACATATAAAACTGGATTGCCTATCCCAGAAGCCCCAGCTTTGACAATTTCTTCCGTTTCCATCAAACCCAAGGCCATGGCGTTGACGAGGGGATTACCGGAGTAAGCCGGATCAAAGTAGATTTCCCCGCCCACAGTGGGCACACCAACACAATTACCGTAATGACTGATCCCATCCACTACCCCGGTGAAAATACGTCGATTCCTAGCATCGTCCAAATTACCGAACCGTAGGGAATTTAAAATGGCGATCGGCCTCGCTCCCATGGTGAAAATATCCCGCAGAATCCCCCCTACTCCGGTGGCGGCTCCCTGGAATGGCTCCACTGCGGAAGGATGGTTATGGGATTCGATTTTAAACGCCAATCTCAGGCCATCCCCCAAATCTACGACCCCGGCATTTTCCCCAGGCCCCACTAAAATGCGTTCTCCTTCGGTGGGAAAGTTACTCAGTAGGGGACGGGAATTTTTATAACAACAATGTTCTGACCACATGACACCGAACATTCCCAGTTCAGCTTTGTTGGGATGGCGGCCGAGCCGTTGCACAATATCTTCGTATTCTTCGGGTTTGATACCTTCGGCAGCGATTTCGGCGGGAGTAAAGGGGGCGGTCATGGCAAGGAGGGTAAAAGGGTCAGGCATTCCAGGCTCATTTTATCTGACATTGCCTAAAAACAATCCGGTTAGATAGTTCAAGGTAGAATGTGCCTAGTGTCCACCGGGTTTGAAATCTGAGCCCCAACCCGGAATACCTTTTTTAAAACTGACTTTGATCATCCATGGCCGATTCTGCGCTACAACCTCGTCAGCATCCCATTTCTCCCCCCAGTCACCCCAAACAGTTCCGGGCGATCGGGGTGGTATATGGACGCTACTATGCCAGCGAGGAATCCAGTCAACGGGGAATATTGGTGACGGAAACCGGTGACATTGTGGAGTCAGTATTATTAGGAAAAACTTTCAGTTTGTTTAAGCGCCATGTCAACTTGGAAGATCCCCATTTTTGGGTGGTTTATCCCCGACTAAGGGATAAGGATGATCACCTTCATTTTCAGTTAGCGGGATTATGGGAACCGGAAAATCTTGGCCCGGGGCTCACTTCAGCTTCTGAGCCGGCTTCGGACAATTTACCTAGTTTGAAAGTAGATCACCCCTATTTTTCCATTCGGGGGGAAGTGGTATTTGTATCCCAGGCTAGGGAAAATATTGTGATGAAAATTCGCCAATCCCCCAAGCCCCCCAGCAAACGACCCTTATTTTTTAAGGTAAAAATTAGCGGAATTTTAAAAGATGCGGAAGGAGAGATTTGTCGCCGTCCACTCCGGCATTTTTGGGATATTGAAACGACGCTGCAAGGCAATGAATTAGTGTTGGAAAAAGCGACTGATCTGGGGCAGATACAACGGCGGCCTAGCCCAGGCAAATCTGCCATCAAGTCAGCACCCAAACCAAAAACTAGTATGCCCAAGCCTGTCAAAAAAAACACCACGACTCCGTCAAAATCATCCCCCGCCAAACGTCGTTTGTTTTAGTTTCTTTAAAGCAAATGGCGCATCCAGAAGTAACTGGCAATGGACTTTGCGTCGATCATTTCCCCTTTGGCGATCGCCGTTTCAAACTGGTCGAATGTCATTAACGCCACTTCAATGTCTTCGTCTTCATCCTGGGCGGGCGGATTGGGTAATTTTTCCAGATCCGTGGCTAGATAGGCATAAATAATTTCATCGGAGTAGCCCGGAGCCAGGGGAAATTGACCAATGGTTTGCCAGGTATGCCCCCGGTAACCAGCTTCCTCTTCCAATTCCCGTTTAACGGTTTCTGCTGGATTCTCCCCCACTTCTACGGTGCCCGCCGGAAACTCCAACAGCCGCCCCGCCAATGCAAAACGATATTGCCGCACTAGCACCAACTGACCTTCGCTGGTAATGGGCACCACTAGGGCTCCCCCTGGGTGCTGGATCAGTTCCCAGTCCCCCACCACCCCATTGGGCAATTGCCTACGACTAACATCAAAGTTAAATTTACGTCCCCGGTAAAAAAGTTTTTGCTGGAGCACCGGAGCAATTTCCAGAGGATGAGGGGATGAATCTGGGGCAATCATACTAGACAAAAAAGAGAGAGCTAAATAAATTCTAGGGGGTTGGGTTGGCTGAGCCTTCTGTCGGCGCTGGCTGGATGGGGGCCCCGTCTTGCACCCTCAATAATCCCGCCGTGATAACCCTGTCTCCCGGTTCTAACCCGGACAAAATTTGGTAGTTACTGCCCTGGATACTGCCCAGGTTAACGGACTTTTGTTGGGCCACCAGGGCTGCTTCTCCGGTTTGCTCATTTTCCTTGTCCTGGACAACGTAGACAAAGCTTTCCCCTCCAATGCGGGTGACGGCCACGGTGGGAACCACTAGCCCTGTGTCTTGCTGCCAAATGATCCGGGCCTGCACCAACTGACCATTGAGTAGTTTTTGGTTTTCGTTACTGAAAGTGGCTCTGACTAATACACTTTGACCATCGTTGTCCACATCGGGGGAGACAAAACTAATTTGTCCTCTGGCGATCGCCTTTTCTTGACCATCGAGGATTTCTACAACTAGACCGGGGCGTAACCGAGGCGCTTGGGCTAGGGGCACGGCTAAATTCAGATCTAACTGTTGGTTTTCAGTCAAATTGGTTAAATCATCGTTAGCTTGGACGTAATCTCCCAACTTTACGGGAATGTAGCCCACTACCCCAGCAAAAGGGGCGGTAATTTCTGATTTATCGAGGCGGGCCTGGAGAGTTTTCACACTGGCCAAAGCCTGACCTACCCGGGCCCGAGCTTGGGCAATGGTTTCGGGTCGTTCCCCAGCTTGTAAACGGTTTAAATTTTGCCGTTGGGCATCCACTTCCGCCGTTAACCTTTCCACATCGGAGCTACGGGCTTGTCTTAGTTGTTGTAACCGTCGTTGGGCCGCTTCCACATCGGCGATCGCCTGCCGTTCTTCCTTCAACTGTTGGTCATAGGCATCGAGGGAAATCACCCCTTGGTCCCGCAGATTACGAAACCGCCGCACCCGCTCACTGGCCAATTCCGCCGCCGCCTTGGCGGAATCTAATTGAGCTTGGGCCTGGGCAATTTCCTCGGGACTGGCCCCCCCCTGGGCATTGGCTAAACGGGTTTGAGCTTGACGTAACTGGGCCGCCGCCGCCGCAACATCTTCCTGACGACTGCCCGCCTCCAACTCCGCCAATTGGGCCCTGGCCGCCGCTAGATTAGCCTGAGCTTCCAGCAACTGAGTTTGTAGAACATCGTTGTCAATACGAAATAAAACCTGCCCCTGTTCTACCCGTTGCCCTTCCCTAACTAAAATTTCCTCGACCCGCCCATCAATTTCTGAATCAATTTCCATCCCCTTGGGGGCTTCCAACGTTCCCATCAACGTGGTGAAATCCCTCACCTCAGTGGGCTCTAACACTTGCCATTTCACTGGTGCTGGTGGCATTTGACCCATCATGGCCCCTCCGGGAGGGCCGCCGGAACGGGACTGAAACCACCAGTAGCCACCACCTCCTAGCAACAGTAAGGCTCCCACCACTAGCCAGAGTCGTTTGCCTGGTTTGGAGGCTTGGGGAATGGGTTGAAAGGACAAATTCTGTTTACCAATACTTTGTTCCTTTTCCGATTCCGAAGAAGTTTCGTGCAGTACGGGTGGCTCAGTCATGGGTAAGGGGAGACTAAATGGGCTAATCTTTAAGAAAAGTTTACACGGATGTAAATTCCTAGGGTAACGGATCTTTTCCCCGGAGCGCTTCGTTCCTAGGGAGTATTTGAGGATTTTAAGGTTGTGCTTACTAAAAAGTCGAGCCAAACTGAACTTCCACCCAGTATTGCCCAGCTATATTGCTATCTAGCCCCTGTTTTTGCTTGTTAATTCCTTCGGGGGTTACTCATAATTATTCACTTTTGTTATTAAGTAATTGTTAAGCTCCATGGCTCCAGACCAAACTTCAGTAAAAGGACAATTAATTGTGCTAACGGGCCCCAGTGGTGTGGGTAAGGGGACTTTAGTGCAACTGCTGTTGGAGCGCCAACCCCATTGGTTTTTGTCCATTTCCGCCACTACCCGATCGCCAAGGGCTGGGGAAGTAGACGGGCAATCCTACTATTTTCTAACCAAGGAAGAGTTTCAAACTTGGATTGGGGAGGAAAAACTATTGGAATGGGCCGAGTATGCCGGTAACTATTACGGCACTCCCCGGCAACCAGTGGAAGAACAGATTGCCCAGGGCAAAACCGTGTTGCTGGAAATTGAAGTGCTGGGGGCCAGGCAAATTAAACAAACTTTTCCCTCTGCCCGACGGATTTTTATTTTGCCCCCCTCTGTGGAGGTGTTAGAAGAACGGTTACGGGGCCGGGGTTCGGACAGTGAAACGGCGATCGCCAAAAGATTGGCCCAGGCCCAGCAAGAATTGCAAGCGGCGGCGGAATTTGATTACCAAGTGGTGAACGATGACCTAGACCAGGCTTTGCACCGCTTAGTGAAGTTAATTGGGGAGGAGGAGTAGCCCCGGGATTAAAATACGCCCACTGCCACCCCAACCCTGTAAAATTGGTCTGATTTTATCGTTCAGGAGGCAGGGGGATTGGCTACTCGGGTCATCATTGTTCGCCACGGGCAGAGCACCTACAACGCAGAAAAACGGATTCAAGGGCGCAGTAATCTATCGGTACTCACCGATAAGGGCAAAGCCGATGCCCAAAAAGTCGGGCAAACCCTCAATTCCCTGGCGATCGACAAAATCTATTGCAGTCCCCTACGCCGGGCCAAGGAAACGGCCCAAATTATCCAAGCCAGTTTCGCCCACCCCCCGGAGTTGATTCCCAGCGAAAACTTGTTGGAGGTCAATCTGCCCCTCTGGGAAAAAATGACCAAAGACGATGTGGCCCACCAATATCCCGAACAATATCGTCTCTGGCACGAAGCACCGGATCAATTGGCCATGACCGTAGATGGAGCGGAATATTACCCCGTTGCGGCTCTCTATGCCCAGGCCCAAAGATTTTGGCAGGATGTGTTAACCGATGCGGCGGGACAAACCCTGCTGATTGTGGCCCACAATGGCATCAATCGTTGCCTGTTAATGAGCGCCATTGGTATGCCCGCTTCCCATTACCAACGCCTGCAACAGTCCAACTGCAATATTAATGTGTTGAATTTTAGTGGTGGCTGGGGCGATCCGGTGCAACTGGAATCCTTGAATCAAACCGCCCATATGGGGGTACCTCTGCCACCTCCCCGCAAGGATAATAATCGTCTGCGGTTACTGCTTATCCGCCATGGGGAAACCCAATGGAATCGGGAAGGACGGTTCCAAGGTATTCGGGATATTCCCCTCAATGACAATGGCCGCCATCAAGCCCAAAAAGCGGCGGAATTCCTCAAAGATGTGCCCATTAACCTAGGCATTAGCAGTCCCATGGCTCGGCCCAAGGAAACGGCGGAGATTATTCTGCAATATCACCCAAGCATAGAGTTGGATTTACAGCCGGAATTGGCGGAAATTTGCCATGGCCTGTGGGAAGGCAAGCTAGAAACGGAAATTGAAGCGGAATATCCCGGATTATTGCAACAGTGGAAAGATGCCCCCGCCACAGTGCAGATGCCGGAAGGGGAAAATTTACAACAGGTCTGGGACCGGGCGATCGCCTGTTGGCAGGACCGGGTCAAATTCTATAGCCAGGGGGATGGTTCCACAGTGGGCATTGTGGTGGCCCATGATGCCATCAACAAGGTGATTTTGGCTTATTTGTTGGGTCTTACTCCCGCTCACTTTTGGCAAGTTAAACAGGGTAATGGCGGGGTGAGCGTCATTGACTATCCCCAGGGTCTAGATAAGCCCCCAGTTATTCAAGCCATTAATTTGATGGGCCATTTGGGCACAGTGTTGGATAAAACCGCCGCCGGAGCCCTATAGTCCTGTCCATAGCCAATTATCCCCCCATTTGTTCCCTAACTCTTGTTTGCTATGACTCACTTTGGTTTGCTCTGTCCAGCAACGACGGGTCATCTCAATACCATGTTGCCCTTGGGTAAGGAACTGCAACAGCGGGGTCATACTGTGACCATGTTTGGGGTGCTAGATGCCCAAGCCAAAACCCTAGCGGCCGGTTTGAATTTTCAGGCGATCGCCACAACGGAATTTCCCTTGGGAGCCCAGGCAGAATTTATGGCTGAGTTGGGCAAACTCAGTGGCATTAAAGCTTTGCAATACACTGTGGCCAAAATCACCCAGAAAGCGGCGGCCTTCTTTGAGGAAGCCCCTGGGGTCATGGCCAAAGCCGGTGTGGAAGTTTTATTAGTTGATCAAGTTTCCCAAGAAGGGGGCACCATTGGCGATCGCCTGGGTATTCCCTTCATCAGTATATGTAGCGCTGTCGTACTTAATCGAGAGCCCACCATACCGCCCTATGCCACCCCTTGGCCATATGATCCTAGCTGGTTGGGACAATTGCGGAATCGCCTTGGCTATGGACTTTTAAATCGGGCCACTAAACCGATTACAGCGTTAATTAATGACTATCGTCAGCGTTGGAATTTACCCGCCCAATCTAGCCCCAATGACCGTTATTCCCCACTAGCACAAATTAGTCAGCAACCGGCAGCGTTTGAATTTCCTCGGGAATGTTTACCAAGCCGTTTCCATTTCACTGGCCCTTTTCACAGCAATGTGGGGCGAGATATAGCTGATTTTCCTTGGGAGCAATTGACCGATCAGCCCATAATTTATGCCTCCCTTGGTACTATTCAAAATCAGTTAATGAGCACCTTTAAAATCATTGCCGAAGCCTGTATGGATTTGGATGCCCAATTGATTATTTCCCTGGGGGGAGCCAAGCTAGAATCAATGCCCGCACTACCTGGTAATCCCCTCGTTGTTAATTACGCTCCCCAACTGGAACTTCTGCAAAGAACAGCCCTTACCATTACCCACGCTGGGCTCAACACCACGTTGGAATGCCTCAATAATGCAGTACCCATGGTGGCCATTCCCATTGCCAATGATCAACCGGGAGTAGCGGCCAGAATTGCCTGGGCTGGAGTGGGGGAATTTATTCCCTTGAGTAAATTGAATACGAACAATCTGCGGGCAGCCCTTGAAAAAGTCCTCACTGAAGATTCTTATAAAAGAAATACTCTCCAGCTTCAACAAGCAATTAAAACTGCTGGAGGTCTTACTAAAGCGGCGGATATTATTGAGCAGGTAACAGCGGAGGCCATGGGCTAAATTTTGCAGGTTTCAACATTGGGAAATCTTGTCTCTTTACAACGAAGAATTTGATATGGGTAAGAATTTCAAGAAATATTTTAAAGTTCACCCCAGGAACATTACCGCCGTCTAAAACTATTTGCCCCAAATCATTTTCAGGGCAATGACTAACATTGCTCCCCCAAAAATCCGCCCCAGTAATTCGTTAGAAATATTGGTGGCTACCCTAGCGCCAAACAAACTACCAAGCACAAATCCCAGGCAAATTAGTACCGCCACTTTGATGTCCACGTCCCCCTTTTGGTAGTAGGTCCAGGCCGCCGCTAAACCAATGGGAGGCACCATGAGGGCGAGGGTGGTGCCCTGGGCTAAATGTTGGCTAAAACCAAAACCGAATACTAGCACTGGCACAATGATCAATCCACCGCCGATACCAATCAGGCCGCTGGCAAAGCCGGCTATTAAACCTAGAGCAATAAAACTAATAATAGTAAAAGTGTTAATGGCCATCTTTGCTGGATAGAGTAAATAGGAAATTTTTCGTTCCAGTGTATGGCTAATCTGGGTCCAGGTTTTGACAATCTATCAAAGTGACGTCTAGAGGTGCTCTAAAAGCCTAGATTGGGCCGATGTTTTCCAGGGTCCAAAGGATGCGTTCCCCCACGATCGCCTCTGGTTCTTGTTCTACAAAAGACTGGAGAAAATCCTTTAGGGGTTGGCGGTAATGCTGGGCCTGCTTGGCTAAATTTTCCAGACCGGCGATCGCCCCGTAGCGTACCACCCATTCAGGATCTTCACAAACTTGGATCAGAGTGTCGTAAATGGCTTTTTGTACTGTCTCTTGTTCTTCCTGGGGTAGGGATTGCCAACGGAGAAAACCCAGTCCCTTGGCCGCCGCCCGCCGCACACTCAAGGCAAAATCCGTCAGGGCCGCTTCCTGCAATAGGGCCAATGCCCTGGGGTCGCCGATGCCAGCACAGGCTCTGGTGGCCCAGGCCCTAGCGCCATAATTGTAGCCATCCATATTGGCCAGCAAGTGAGTCATGGCCGCATCGCCGATTTGGATCAGCCCATCCACCGCCGCCACCGCTGCCCCTGGATTGTTGTAGCGCAACACCGTGGTTAATTGGGGCACTGCCAACGGCGATCGGGTGGCCGCCAAAGCCCGCACAGCCCCCACTAATTTGGCTGCCGAGTCTGCGGTTTCCACCGCTTGGATCAATCTTTCGATTTCTGGAGTTACGACGCTATTACCCTCCATGGTTTAGCCCCTGAAGCCTACGCTAATGACAGTGAACCACCTTAACATTGGTTTGACCCCAACCCCTGCACAAATACCTGGTATTGACAGGCGCTGAGCTATTCCCAGCCCTTAGCCATGGATCGTAGACGAAGTTTCTCTCTTATCAGAGCTGAATTAATGGGCCAAATGCGCCGCCGGGTCTAATTCCTCCAGGATGGTGAACTGCACATGATTAATCGCCAACTCACCAATGGAAACCACCTGCTTATTGACGGGAATGCCCTGACTCAATAATTGCTCAAAGGGTACATCCTTGGCGGTTTCGGCATGGTACCAAGCCAAACCCATAAAGAAACGGGTGGGGTACGGGCCACCGTCATTGGTGTCGTCGGGGTTAGATTCCATGGGCAACCAACCAATGCCAGGTAAATAAAATTCAAACCAAACATGGTTGAAGTCCGGCTCCATAGGCAAATTACGCTGGAGGGGATGGGGTGGACATTTATAGCGGCCAGCGGTGCGGCAAGCAATGCCATTCAAACGAGCTAGGGCTAACAAAACTCCCACATATTCCCCACAGGAACCGACCCCCCGGCGGAGAGCTAAGTCAGGGGTATCAATATGAGGTTTTATGCCGTAGGAAAGGCGATCGTAGACATAGTTCCGGATATTGAACATTTGGCGGAGGAGGTTGGTTTCCCGACCGATCGCCTCGGCCGCCGCCCGGATAATAATGTCCGTTTCCATGCTGAGGTTGTCGTTATCCACCAGGTAACGGTCGGCAAAACCCTCAGGTAAGGCGGGAAGATGCTCACAATCACTGGGTTTCAGGCGATATTTAATGCCCCATACTTCCATTTCCACCCGCCAGCCAAACACGGCCCGACTATCTAAATCAAGCTGGTCAAACTCAAACACCGCCACCTTTTGACCGTTGACATCATCAATGCGGCTAAAGGGTAAACCCACCGATTCAATTTTGCGAATTCTTTGGCGGGGGGTGACCGCCGGTAGAGCCATGCGCCATTCCACTTGTTTTAAATCAACGGGGTCCAGGGGGGCCAGCTCCTCAACGTAACGCATCTCCACCAGGTAACCGTTGGAAAAGGCACAGCACTGGTGGGGGTCGTTATAGAAATAGAGGGGATGGATGAAGGTGGTCTCCCGATACATCAACTCATGGTTAGGATCGGCGTTGGGATTGTCCCGGACGTAGGGTTCCTGTTGTACGTAGGCCACATAGAGGGTCGCTTTCCCTACGGCTTGATCATCATAAAAAGCCAGGCCAGTGGGGCTTTCAAAGGGGGTAATCAGGCTAAAGTTAATTTCCCCGGTGGCCCGGTCGAGGCAATAGACACTCTGTTCAGCACTGTCACAGACCCACAGTTCTTCCCCCCGCACGGTAATGTTTTCCACCCCAATGCCGGGACTGTAAAAAGTCGCCACTAGCTTGCGGGTATCCCGGCCATAGACCCAGATGTGGCCCCGTTTATGGCAGGTGATGTACACAGTGCTTTCCCAGATGGCCACCCCATTGACTGGGTCATCAAACCAAGCAAATACCTCGGGCTTGAGGTCTGGCCCCTCCAGATTACAGGTGTACACATACTGTCCTGAGCTAAACCATAACTGCCTGTCGGCGATCGCCAGGCCGGTGGCCCCGATGAATTCCTGCCAGTACTGGCCATTGAGCAACTTAGTGTTGTTGGTGTAGGGATCGATTTCCAACAGATAACCATTTTTGCTGTCCACAGCCAAGAGACGCTCTCCATCGAAGACAATGCCATGGATGGAAACAGCGGCCACGGGACGAATGGTTTTTCCCACAAAAGTAGATGAATCGGGCACAGAATCGACAACCATAGACACTAGATGGCAGGACAGTTTAGGCAATTCTACAGCTTAACAAAGGGACCGGTGGAGCAGATGCTCATCACGAACGTTCCCCTCCTACTGTCCCTAGAGGTCGTGCTACCATGCCGTTAGAATGGAAAGGAGGGCAACAAAAACCACTGTTAAACTGTCCTTCTGTCCTAGGAAAGTGCTTCTGTCTGGGCACAATGTTGAGAGAAATTGCCAAAAGGATTGAGACAATGGCTAATAGGATAGGTTCACTAAGTTTGGGTTTACTCACTGCCCTAATGGGGGGAGAGTCCCTGGTATCCGTGGCGACGGCCGTCCCTTCGGCCCCCCCCCTGGCGATCGCCCAGAATGGAGTTTCCCCTTTGACGGTGGACGTTTTAAAAAACCTGAGCTACACCATTCCCGACCAAGGTACATATTCCCTTAACAATGGTGTGTTCGCTGGGGGAACTTTTAGCCTTAATCTGATCAAGCCCATTGCCATTGGGGATGTGGACCAAGACGGCGACCAGGATGGGGCGGTGATTCTCCGCCGACAGAGTGTAGTTAGTGCCGACGAATTGATCTATCTAGCGGTGGTGACCGTGGAGCCCGATGGTTCCCCCACTAACCCTGACACCTATTTCCTTGGCGATCGGGTGCGGGTGCAAAGTTTAGTGGTTAAAAATGGGCAAATCCGTCTCAACATCTTGAAGCACCAGCCGGGAGATCCCCAATGTTGCCCCAGTGCACTGGTTTCGGAGGCGTATCAGTTGAACAGTGGAGAAGGGACCCTCGCGCCGATCACCCTCAATGAACAGCAACGCCAAGAAATTCACATTCAGGATTTACCAAGCCAGGCCCTTCCGGGGGATCAAGACGAGCCATTCCAGCCCTCCCTCGATCAATTCCAAATTCAACTCTAGCCTTTCCATATAGGGAAGTTAACTATTCGTTACCGCTCTTTTACTGAATTTATTGTTGGTTTTACTAAACATTGACCTTTTTCCCAGTCACAGCGGAGCTAAACCATGGAAGCCTTTTTTCTCTTCTTTCTCGTCTTCTTCGGATCGGCGATCGGTACATCCGTCAAAATTGTTAACGAAAAAAATGAATACCTAGTGGAACGCCTAGGAAGTTATAACAAAAAACTTACCCCAGGGCTGAATTTTACGGTTCCTATTTTGGATCGGGTCGTTTTTAAGCAAACCACCAGGGAAAAAGTCATCGACATTCCCCCCCAATCCTGTATTACCAAAGACAACGTGGCCATCACCGCCGATGCTGTGGTCTATTGGCGCATTATCGATATGGAGAAAGCTTATTACAAGGTGGAAAATTTACAGTCCGCCATGGTGAACTTGGTGTTGACCCAAATCCGCTCTGAAATTGGCAAGCTTGAGTTGGACCAAACCTTCACTGCCCGGACGGAAATTAATGAATTACTACTGCGGGAACTGGATATTTCCACCGACCCTTGGGGGGTGAAGGTTACTAGGGTGGAATTACGGGACATTATGCCTTCTAAAGCAGTGTTGGATTCCATGGAACTGCAAATGACCGCAGAGAGAAAAAAACGGGCGGCTATTCTCACTTCCGAAGGTCAACGGGATTCTGCCATCAACTCCGCCCAGGGGGATGCCCAAGCTCGGGTGTTAGAAGCGGAGGCTAAGAAAAAAGCGGCTATCCTCAATGCAGAAGCGGAACAACAGAAAAAAGTGTTGGAAGCTAAGGCTACAGCGGAGGCCCTCAGTATCCTTACGGAAAAATTGAGTTCTGATAACCATGCTCGGGAAGCGTTGCAATTCCTTTTGGCCCAGCAATATCTCAATATGGGCACCACCATTGGTAGTAGTGACAGTAGCAAAGTGATGTTCCTTGATCCCCGTAACATTCTTTCCACCCTGGAAGGAGTACGGTCTATTGTGGGGGATGGGGCCCTAGATGAAGGATTAGAGGCGGCTTTGAATAAGGTAGACCGCCATCGGGCAGTTTAGGCAGTTAGCTTGGGGGCTGGGCTTTCTTGCTAAAGGCTACCATTTCAGGTTATATTCAGTTTAAATTCCTTGGGTATTAGGTTTATTTTTTGACAATGCCCGGGATATTTTGGGGGGACTCCAACCCCTCAGGCTTGACGTCCAATGGAATCATTGACGTTGATCCAGGGATAACCAGCAAAAGTTATGCCCCTGTAGTGAATCGCCGTAAGCAGCCCCCGATTCTTCTTTTCTAATCGTTACCGGTTGTCGTTCTTGCGGTGAAGAAAAACAGATAGTTTTTTCCGTCTTAAACTGCCTCCAATACTCTTGCCTATCTATCTCCCCCGTCCGTGCGATGGGCGGCTGTCCCCTGGGAGTTTCCCTGGGAATATCTACGGCTTTCTCCAGCAAGCTGACTGTAACCCCTGTCCCCCAAAGGTCCCTGTTCACCCCCAATCGGGCAGCTGGGGTGGCAAAAAACGGTCACAACTATAGCAACTGAGATGACGGGAATAGTTCACTGGGCCAGAGGGTAGGTTGACCCTAGAGAGGAAAATATTCAGTTTACCCAATGTCCAACATTACAACATTTTTCTGTAGGCCACCTTGCCCCTGTCCACACCACTGGGACCGCTTTGGGATGGCCTTTTGAGGAATATATTTATGCCAAAACAAATTGTCATTGCTGAAAAACATCAGGTTGCTGCTGTTTTTTGGAAGGATCAAATTCAAGAATTGGTGGTGTCCACGGGCAGCCAACAGGTGGGAGATATTTATTTAGGCTTAGTTGACAATATTCTGCCCAGCATTGACGCCGCTTTTATTAACATTGGGGACACCGAAAAAAATGGCTTTATCCACGTCAGTGACCTCGGCCCAGTTAGATTAAGGCGCACCGCCGGTTCCATTTCTGAACTTTTATCTCCTCAACAAAGAGTGTTGGTGCAGGTGATGAAGGAACCCACCGGCAATAAGGGCCCCCGCCTAACTGGAAATATCAGTATGCCGGGGCGTTATATGGTGTTGATGCCCTATGGCCGGGGAGTGAATCTTTCCCGTCGGATTAACCGGGAGGAGGAACGCAGTCGTTTGAGGGCTTTGGCTGTGTTAATCAAGCCACCGGGCATGGGACTGCTAGTGCGGACTGAAGCGGAAGATGTGCCGGAAGATGCGATTATCGAAGATTTGGAAAATCTGCAAAAACAATGGGAATTGGTGCAACAACAGGCCATGACCCGTAGTGCCCCCATGCTTCTGGACCGGGATGATGATTTCATCAAGCGAGTGCTGCGGGATATGTACTCCAGCGAAGTGAATCGCATTGTGGTGGATACCCCGGCGGGGATGAAACGGATTAAACAACAGTTGATGAACTGGGATCAAGGTCGTTTGCCGGAGGGAGTTTTAATTGATTGTCACCGGGAATCCCTCAGTATTCTGGAGTATTTCCGGGTCAATGCCACTATCCGGGAAGCCCTTAAACCCAGGGTGGATCTGCCTTCGGGGGGTTATATAATCATTGAGCCGACGGAAGCTTTGACGGTAATTGACGTTAACTCTGGTTCCTTTACCCATTCGGCCAATTCCCGGGAAACGGTGCTCTGGACTAACTATGAAGCGGCGACGGAAATTGCGCGTCAGTTGAAACTGAGAAATATTGGCGGGGTGATCATTATCGATTTCATTGATATGGATTCCCATAAGGACCAGTTGCAACTTTTGGAGCATTTTAACCGCTGCTTGGAAACGGATAAGGCCAGGCCCCAGATCGCCCAGTTGACGGAGTTGGGACTAGTGGAGTTGACCCGTAAGCGCCAGGGACAAAATTTGTATGAACTATTTGGACAGCCTTGTCCTGAGTGTGGTGGTTTAGGACATTTGGTGGAACTCCCTGGCGAGAAGGGTTTTGTTTCCCTGTCCCCCACAGCGGTCAACAGTAGCATTCCCCCCCGGTTGGTGGAAAAACCGATTCTCTCTCCCCCCGTTGCCAAGGTCAATGACCTGCCCAAGAAGGAAGAAGCAAAAATATCTAGCCCCCTGGACTTACTTTTCCATCCTAATTATCAAGAGCAGGGCGATCGGGATAGTAACCGTCGTCGTCGTCGCCGTCGAGGCTCGGAGTTTTCTGAAAAGGAAAATATTAAATCTGTGGGAATTTCCCGTAGTAAGGGTCCCAGCCCCAGCCCCACTAAGGAGAAAGTGACGGGCACTGCTCCTCCCCGCCGTGAACGGCCTTCCCGTCGAGTGGAAAAAACCTTGGTTCCGGTCGATGTCGCCATGACAACGTTGGAGCAGGATATTTATGCTCGTATGGGAATTTCTCCCCTAATCAAAACGGAGTACGCTGATCAAGACCCCCGCTCCTTTATGGTTTCGGTGGTTACGGCGGGAGCGGCCTTGGAGGGAAACACTAACGGTAGTGGCAGTCTGGTTAATGCTGTTATTACAACGGTGGACAATGGAGACAACGGGGATAACGTCCCCAGTGATGGGTTGACAATTGTATCTGAGGTCACAGCCCCAACCCCGGTTATTGAGCAACCAAGGGAGGAAACGGTTGAGCCGGAACAGGTTGTCTTACCCCAACTTGATGATGAAACTCCAGCCGCTCCGGTGGCAGAGGAGTCTGCTCCCATAGAAACAAAAAAACGTCCTGGCAGAAGACGGCGGCGTTCTTCAGCGGAGTAGGTATTAGCTTGATTCACCCCTCCAGTGACTACAACGATCGCCAATGGTGGCAAGAAAGCCAAGGATTAGGTGGCGATCGCCTGGTGGCGGGGGTGGATGAAGTGGGGCGAGGCGCTTTATTCGGGCCAGTGGTGGCGGCGGCGGTGCTAGTGCCCATCGAAGCCATTAACCAATTGCAGGCCTTGGGGGTAAAGGATAGTAAACAGCTTTCTCCCCAACATCGTTCCCAGTTAGCCCAGGCACTGCCCGATTATGTCCATAGCTATGGCATTAGCTTTGCCGATGTGCCCACCATTAACCGGGTTAATATTCGTCAAGCCAGTCTGTTGGCCATGGAAAGGGCGGTGCAAAAATTGCCTGTTATGCCGGCCTGGGTGTTGGTGGACGGGCGGGATACTTTACCCCACATTGCCATGGCCCAAATGGCCGTTACGGGGGGGGATAGAAAATCTTTACTAATTAGTGCTGCCAGCATTTTGGCTAAGGTGTGGCGGGATACTTTAATTACCCGTTTAGCAGAACGCTTTCCTGGCTACGACCTGGCCAGCAATAAGGGTTATGGTACGGCCAAACATCGTCAAGGATTAAGGCAGTATGGTGCGACTCCTCTACACCGACCGCTTTTTTGCCGCAAAATTATTGAAAACCCAGATTGAGTAGCCCGGTCAACTGAGAAACTTTTGGCGTAGGGCCTGGATAATTTCCCCATTAGCCTTGGGAAAACGGTACTCGCCCAAATCGGTGATCGCCACCCAGCGGATTTCTTCACAGGCAATGGTTTGGGGCTGCCCCGAGAGATATTGACAGAGATGGACGTAGAGAGTTAGGCGCACCTGGGGATAACTATGGTCAATGGTGATCAGAGATTCCCCCACCGCCACTTCAATGGCAATTTCCTCCCGCACTTCTCGGACAATACATTCAGCCGCCGTTTCCCCCGGCTCTAGTTTGCCCCCAGGAAATTCCCATAGCCCCCCAAAGGAACCTCCCACCGGACGGCGATCGATCAATACTTCACCTTGGTCATTAATAATTACCGCTACGCCAATTTGTTTATGCTTGCTGGGAAAAGTCATAGAATTTGCCAGAAATTTACAAAATGAGCAAAAAATCCCCCAAGATATCGAATCTTAGGGGAATAATACAGAGTTTTAATGGTCTTTGACTAACAATTAACCCCGGCTAGCGTTACGACGGGCTTCCGCTGCTTCATCGGGGTGAATGCCCAAGCGGGTGAGGTTCAAGCGGCCTTTACTGTCAATTTCCCGTACTTTGACAATGACCTCATCGCCCACACCCACTTCATCTTCCACCTTGCCAACCCGGCCTTCCGTTAGCTGGGAAATGTGGATCATGCCTTCTTTTCCAGGTAGCACTTCCACAAAGGCACCAATGGGAATGATGCGGGTTACCCGACCGAGGTACACTTCCCCTTCGTTGAGTTTGCGGGTCATGTTATAAATCATTTGCCGCGCCCGTTCTGCCCGTTCCCCTTCACTGGAAGCAATGGTGACGGTACCGTCGTCGGCAATGTCAATCTTACAACTGGTTTGTTCGGTGATGCCCTTAATGGTTTTACCACCGGGCCCAATAACCATGCCGATGTGTTCCGGCTCAATTTTCAGGGTTAACAACCGGGGGGCAAAGGGAGACAACTCAGGACGGGGTTCCCGGATCGTCGCCAACATTTTGTCGAGGATATGGAGTCGGGCGGGGAGAGCTTGCATAATGGCTTTGGACACCACTTCCATGCTCAGACCATCAATTTTCATATCCATTTGCAGGGCGGTAATACCGGAATCGGTACCAGCTACTTTGAAATCCATGTCGCCAAGGAAATCTTCAATGCCCTGAATGTCGGTGAGAATGCGAATTTCATCCCCTTCCTTGATTAAACCCATGGCGGCGCCACTAACGGGTTTTTTAATCGGTACCCCCGCATCCATGAGAGCAAGGGTGGAGCCACAAACGGATCCCATGGAAGTGGAACCGTTGGAAGACAGCACTTCCGACACAACCCGTACCACATAGGGAAAGTCTTCCTGGGGGGGGAGCACTGGTATGATGGCCCGTTCAGCAAGAGCACCGTGGCCAATTTCTCGGCGGCCAGGGGAGCGCATGGGGCGGGCCTCACCGACGGAATAGGGGGGGAAGTTGTAGTGATGCAGATAACGTTTTTCGTCCTCGGGATGGAGGTCATCCGCTAAATCTTGGGCATCGCCGGGGGAACCAAGGGTAGCCAGGGAGAGCACCTGGGTTAAACCACGGTTAAACAGTCCACTGCCATGGACCCGGCGGGGTAGAAAACCGACTTCGCAGCTAATGGGGCGTACCTGTTCGAGTTTGCGGCCGTCTACCCGTACTCCATCATCAACAATCTGTTTCCGCATTAACTTTTTGGTCAATGCTTTGTAGAGGTTGCCGACTAGTTTGGGGTCTTCTTCTACACTTTGTTTAACGGGATCGGTTTCTGGTAATTCGGCGATCGCCGTTTCCACTTCGGTGGCTTTAATTTCATCGAGGGCGGCATCCCGACCATCTTTACCCAGGTCAAATTGACCGAGCACGGTGATGATTTTTTTAGAGGCTCTGTTTGCAATGAACTCTTCCACGGCGGTATTGACCGGGGGCGGCTCGGAAGTGGCCAGGGTAATGCCCAGGTCTGTCATCAATTCCCGCTGGGCGTTGATCAGATCCTGCACTGCTTCATAGCCAAAATCAATTGCTTCGATGATGTCCTGTTCCGGCAACTGGTTCGCCCCAGCTTCCACCATGACAATACCGGCGGGGGTACCGGCCACCACCAGGTCCAAATCTCCGTTATGGACTTCCCGATAGGTGGGATTAATAATGAAATCATCCCCTACTAAACCTACCCGCACAGCGGCCATGGGACCTTTGAAAGGAATTTGGGCCAGGATGACCGCCACGGAAGCCCCGGTCACCGCTAACACATCGGGGGGCACTTCCTCATCCATGGAGAGGGTGGTGGCTACTATTTGCAGTTCATCCCGCAGCCAATGGGGGAATAGGGGACGCAAAGGACGGTCAATGAGGCGGCTGATTAATGTGGCCTTTTCTGGGGGTCGGCCTTCCCGCCGCAAAAAACCGCCCGGAATACGGCCTGCGGCATAGAGTCGTCCTTCGTAGTCCACCGTTAAGGGTAGAAAATCAATGCCATCCCTTCCTTTAGCTCTGGTCGCCGTGACCAACACCGCTGTATCGCCGGATTGAATGAGGACTGAACCTCCTGCTTGGGGGGCTAGGGTTCCCATTTTGAGTCTTATATCCCGTCCGTCGAAGGATATGGACTTGTCAAACTCTTGCATTTAACGTGTTTTCCTTATGTGCTATGACGTTTCTTCTTCTCAGCAGATCCTAACACCATTGACGAACCCTGGGCCGACCAAAGGTTGATCACCGGGGAAATGGGCCTTGTCCACCGGGTGTCGGGTATTAGGTATTGATGATGGTACGGGCTGGGACAAAGGTGAAGCTACCCAGTTGGCCCCAACGGCTGGCGGGGAAAAAACGAAATAGGGCATGGCCGATGATATTTTGCTGGGGTAAAAATCCCCATACATGGGAATCATTGCTGTTGTTGCGGTTATCCCCCATGACAAACACCTGACCGTCCGGCACCCGCACTGCGGGCAAATTATATTGGGGCGGCTCCAAAATATATTCTTCCTGTAAAGGTTGCCCATCCCGGTAAACAATGCCGTTGTTAACTTCCACTGTTTGCCCCGGCAACGCAATGACTCGTTTAATAAATGCCTGCCCTAGATCATAGCCTTGTACTTGCAGCAACTCCGGCGGATGGAACACAATAATGTCCCCCACCTGGGGTGGATGGAAATGGTAGGACACCTTCTCCACCACCAGGCGATCGCCTTGTTCGAGGGTGGGCAACATGGAATCGGAGGGAATGTAGCGGGGTTCCGCCACAAAGAAACGCAGCAGCAGGGCCAGCACCAGGGCCACCATGAGCAGGGGGATGTTTTCCTTGATGAATTGCCAAGGGGAAGGGATGGGGGAATTTTGCATAAAAGGGAATCGAACGGGAAAAGCTCCTCGGGTTAGAATCTGGGGAGATTGATGGGGCTAGATACATGGGCAAACCCTGACAGCTAGGGCAAACCTCGGTAAGCAAAGGCCACAGATCAAGCATAATCGAGGAGAGACTGCGTACCCAAACGCCGCCTGACATTGTTGAATTTCGCTTTTCAAACCCTTTTTCCATCGCCCTATGGTTAGCCTCACCCCCAATCCGAGTTATAGCGTCAGCCTACTGTTGGAACTCCCCAACCACGCCGGAACTTTGGCCAGCGTTACCCAGGCGATCGCCGATGCGGGGGGCAGTTTTGGGCAAATTTCCCTGATTGAGAGTAACTTAAAACTCACCCGGCGGGAAATTGCGGTGGATGCTTCCAGCAGTGAGCACGCCGAAAAAATTATTGGGGCAGTGAAAGCTCTGGATAATGTCAAATTGCTGAAGGTGTCCGATCGCACCTTTGATTTACACCGTCAGGGCAAAATTAGCGTGGTTAGTCGCATTCCCCTCACCTCCCAATCGGATTTGGCCATGGCCTATACCCCAGGGGTGGGGCGCATCTGTCGGGCGATCGCCGAAGATCCGGAAAAGGTTTATTCCCTGACCATTAAAAGCAATACGGTGGCGGTGGTGACCGATGGCAGTGCGGTGTTGGGGTTGGGTAACCTGGGGCCGGAAGCGGCTTTACCAGTGATGGAAGGCAAGGCCATGTTATTCAAGGAATTTGCCCAACTGGACGCTTTTCCCATCTGTTTGGATACCCAGGATACGGAGGAAATTATTCGCACCGTCAAGGCGATCGCCCCGGTGTTTGGCGGCGTAAATTTGGAAGACATTGCCGCTCCCCGGTGTTTTGAAATTGAAGCCCGGCTGAAAAAAGAATTAAATATTCCTGTATTTCACGATGATCAGCACGGCACCGCCATTGTTACCCTGGCCGCTTTGTTAAATGCCCTCAAATTTGTTGGTAAAGCCATGGCCGCTGTCCGCATTGTCATCAACGGCGCTGGGGCTGCTGGGTTGGCGATCGCCGAATTGCTCAAGGAATCCGGAGCCACCGATATTTGGATTTGCGACTCCAAGGGCATTGTGGGCAAACATCGCACCGATTTAAACAGCAAAAAACAGAGCTTTGCGGTGGATGCGGAAGGGACTTTAGCCGATGCTATGGCTGGAGCTGATGTGTTTTTAGGGGTGAGTGCGCCGGGGGTAGTGACCAAGGAAATGGTGCAATCCATGGCCAAGGACCCGATTGTGTTTGCCATGGCCAACCCTATCCCCGAAATTCAGCCGGAATTAATCCAAGAGGATGCGGCGGTTATTGCCACGGGGCGCAGTGATTACCCCAACCAAATTAACAATGTGCTTGCCTTTCCGGGGGTTTTCCGGGGAGCCATTGACTGTAGAGCTAGCATTATTACCACCACCATGTGCATCGAAGCGGCCAAGGCGATCGCCTCTTTGGTGCACAGCAACACCCTAGATAGTGAGCATATTATTCCTTCGGTTTTTGACAATCGGGTCGCCACTACCGTAGCCAGTGCAGTGCAGTTGGCCGCCCGCAATGAAGGGGTGGCCGGTCAATAGTTAATCGGGAATTGTTAAACCTTTACTGGTCAACCATTCCTGATTGTAAAGACGGGATTGGTAACGGGCTCCTCCGTCACAAAGTACGGTAACAATGGTATGCCCCGGCCCAAGTTTTTTGGCCAATTGGTAAGCCGCTCCCACATTAATGCCCACGGAACCGCCCATAAATAGGCCATCCCGCCGCAGAAGTTGGTACACCACCCGCAACGCTTCTGGATCGTCAATTTGCACCGCATCGTCAATGGGCACATTTTCCATGTTGGCGGTGATGCGACTGTTGCCAATGCCTTCGGTGATGGAGTTGCCGCTGGGGTTAATCTCCCCAGTTTTGATGAAGCTATACAGCCCACTACCCATGGGGTCCGCCACCACGCATTGCACGGCCTCAGACTGTTCTTTAAGATACAGGGCTACCCCTGCATAGGTTCCTCCGGTGCCAGTGGCTGCCACCCAAGCATCTACTTTGCCGTCCGTTTGTTGCCAAATTTCGGGGCCGGTGGTGTGGTAGTGGGCATCACGGTTGGCCAAATTATCAAATTGATTGGCCCAAATGGCGTTATCTAATTCTGCGGCAATGCGTCCGGAGAGTTTGACGTAATTGTTGGGATCCCGGTAGGGCACGGCGGGCACGGTCCTGACTTCTGCCCCCAGGGTGCGGAGCAAATCAATTTTTTCCTGGGATTGGGTGTCGGGAATGACAATTAAGCATTTATAACCCTTGGCGTTGCAAATGTGGGCGAGACCAATGCCCGTATTACCCGCTGTGCCTTCCACCACAGTGCCACCGGGTTTGAGCTTCCCTTCCTTTTCGGCGGTTTCGATGATGCCCAGGGCGGCCCGGTCTTTGACAGAACCACCAGGGTTCATAAATTCTGCTTTGCCTAAAATTTCACAGCCGGTTTCGTCACTGAAACTGTTAAGGCGAATCAAGGGGGTGTGGCCAATGGAGTCCACAAAGCCGTGCTTAATATCCATGCTGAGTTGAGGTAAGGCGGTCAAGCGGGGGTTAAAACCCTGTTAGGTTATCCTACCCCAGGGAGGATGGGCTGATGTAGGGGGAATTTCTGCCGCAATTGATTGATCCAGGTCAATTATTCATAATTTGGATGCCGTGGCCGATGGTGTGGGTTAGCCAAAAATCCACGTCGGGGTCGTTTAATTTTTCTTTGGCGATCGCCAGGACCTGTTCCGCTTCTGCTTGCTCCCGGCAAAGGGTAAACACGCTGGGGCCGGAGCCGGACATCATGGTGCCCAATCCCCCCGCTGACTGTAGGACCTGACGTAACTGGGCTACAGGCTGATGAGCCGGGAGCACAACTTTTTCTAAATCGTTGTGGATATGGCTGGCGATTTGCCCTGGGTTGCGGTGCTGAATGCCCTGGAGTAGGGGCCCTGCATGGATGGTTTTCCGCCGGGCTCGCTGGGACTGGTCATCGTTTAGGTAATTCTTGCCAAACTTTTGACGATAGGTTTGGTAAGCCCAGGGGGTAGAAACTTCTATGGAACGATGTTTGGCCAATACCACCCAGAAGCAATTGCCGTCCGGTAAGGGGTCGAGGATTTCCCCCCGTCCCGTGGCGATCGCCGTGCCACCGCCAATGCAAAAGGGAATGTCGGAACCCAGTTGGGCCGCTAACTGTTCTAATTCCGGCCTGGTTAAGCCTAAATTCCAGAGCAGGTCTAAACCGACTAACACCGCCGCTGCATCGGCCGAGCCCCCCGCTAAGCCCGCCGCCATGGGAATATGCTTGGTCAAGGTGATATCTACGCCGCCGTAATTATCATGGGCTTGGGGAAAATTGTTAATCATCAACTGGGCCGCTCGGTAGGCCAAATTGGTGGCATCGTTGGCCAAGGGACTATCCCCACAACTGAGCCGGATGTCATCGGTGCCGTTGGCCCGCACGGTAATTTTATCCCCCAGGGCAATGCTCTGCAACACCATTACCAATTCGTGGAAACCGTCGGGGCGATCGCCAAGAATTTCGAGGAAAAGATTAATTTTGGCCGGGGCATGGAGGGTGTAGGAATGCATTAAGTTGGGGGTGAAAGAGGGGCAATAAATCAGTTAAATCTAACCACTCAAGTTATCGCCTAACATTTTACGGCGATTGGCGAATCCTAATTTGATCTTTATTTTTTGTCCTTAATAATTATATTCAAGATCTCTGGAAGAGTAAAATAAATATAGTAAAGAATTGGCGTGCCAACAACATCTATTGTCCCAAAATTACGACATAAATCAGAGTTGGGTATTTTAAGTTGAGGAACTTGAATCGGAGTGGAATCAATATGAAAAGTTATACACCATTTAACTTTAATTTTTAATTTTCTATGTTCATCTCTATCTTCTTCTTTTTCTCCCAAATCATAAAATAAATTGTCGTAAAAATAGTCTATATTTATTTTATTAAATTCTTTACCAATAATACTTTGTGAATATGGAAAATAAGATTCCATAAGATTTGGAATATCCACTTGAATTTCTTTGAAAAAGATTTCTACTTGTTCAAGAATATAAGTCCTGGCATTTTTTCTTTGCGCCTCATTTTGGAAAGTAATCAAAGGAATATAATTGCTTTTTAAGTCTTCATTTTCGAATAAAATAATTTCTTTTTTTTTAACTGAAGCATGAGCATTATTTTTTCGAAATTGGTAATAATTCTTCTCACGAATTGGGCTATCAAAGTCTGATGCCTCAGTAATACCCAAATAAATATTTTGTATTGCAACAAAATTTGCCTTAAATATTTGAATACCTCTAATGTGAAATCTGTCCTCCATAATTCCCAGAAAATTACTCTCAGATTCGAGTTTGTCAACATAATAAAAAGGAATAAAAAAGTAATTTCCGATAGTGGCTTGAGGAAAAACTTGTTGCAATGCTAATTCATAACCAAGTTGTTTTTCCAAAGCTACTCTGTACCCTTTATCAGTTTCTTCTAAAGATTTATTTTCATAATCTTCATATTTTTTTAAAGAAATATTCTTAAAATCCACAATTGCAAAGTAACTTGAATCTTCATTTTTAGTAACAGTAACTAGGTCTGGCTGTGGATATCGACGCAACTGATTGGGGTAATCTGATCTAGTCACTTTATATTTCACGTCAGGAAAGATTCTCGCCTTTAAATCCCATTCAATACAGAATAATTCTCGCCAATAGAGTGGCTTGTAATTATTGGGATGGTCAACTTCAGACTGTTTTTTTTGATATAGCCACTGATTACTAGATTTATTTTTCCACCAACCAACTCTATTTTGTTCGCTTTCTGGTCTATGATGTTTAGAATTTCTAATTCTATTATTTTTATAGCCTACTATCGGAATATCAGTATCTGCAAAGCCAATTTTATTAAAATCATTCTGAATAGGGTTAAAGTTCTTCTTAAAGAAGTAAGTTTGACACATATCTTCCCAAACATAATCAAAACCTTGTTCTCCTTGTATTCCCCAAAAATCGCCATCATCTAAGTTTGGGTTTAATCCCCCATACAAAAAAATCTCGATAGCTTCATATAGCCCCCAATAATCAGCATCTTTATAATGCGTATTTCTATCTATATTATCAAGAGCCTCTTTGCAAATTGAAAGAGTTTCTTCAAAAGTATCTTGGTCAAAAAGAGAATGATTAATAGTTAAATAGTGATCTCTAAATCTTTGAGATAAAAATTGAATATCCTGACTTCTATCATAAATATGATCAAGTACATCTTCCTGCAATTGTTGAATAATTTCATCGAGAATAAAACAATAAAGATCAACTATATCGGTGCTTTCATGACTTATCATTGAACGCGGTAAGTTCATAACATCGATATAAATTGCTCCATTATTTAAATAAATAGCTCTATCTAAATATTTATAAATTTTAGAATAGTCTATTTCTTCACTGCGTCGAGCTTTTTTTTCGATAGAATTGAGCGCCAAATCATCATAAGCCTCTAATATTCGTTCAATCATCGAAAGTTTACTGTATAAAATACACTCGCTTGCCTCTTTATAGTCTAAACTAATACCACCCGTGCTTAAATTGACCTGGTCTTGGTTTTTCTTGTTTTTAGCATCTTTTCTTGTGACTCTTGAATTATTCTCATTATCACGATCAAACTTCCTTAGTGTTCGATACATCAAAAAGAAAGAATCACGGACTTTATTGAATTTGTCGGTATCTTCAGAAGTAGCTGCATTTTGATATTTATCAATAAAATTGTCAAAACCTTTTGGTAAATAAAAAGCATATCCATCAGGTTCAGATTTAATACCTACAAAGTCTGAGTTTGTTTTTAGATTAAGTTGCGAAAAGTTCCACATAATATGTAAATAAAACTATTCAATGAAAAGAAAACTTAGATTATTTTGATTGATAATTTATGAGATTCATTACAAAAGCTTCATGATGTGTAATAAAGTCTCCAAAAGTTACTAATTTTTTATCATTTTTGTTAAATCCTAAAAGTTCTCGAAGTGGATTTTTGTCTCGGTTAAAAACACTATCCCAAACAAAAAACATCAATTTATTTTTTATTTGATCTTCTGTAACTATTGCTGTATTTATGAAATGATAGCCTATTTGCATATCTTCTATTCTGCCACTTCTCACAGAATTATGATTATCTTTAATGAAGTTGTTAAATTTTTCTACTAAATCTGTCCACTTTAAATTAACATTTCCATAATCTATTAAAATAACATTATTTATTTCTTGATCATTATCTTGTTTCCAATCTACGTATTCCCACTCCCAACGTCTTTTAAAGGCATTATCCATAAAATATATAGAATTATCAGAAGTATTCATTGTTCCAAAAATGGAAAGATTGTAAGGAATACGAATTGAACTACCTACTGCTGTATTAACTTTTACTTTAATTTTAATTTCCTCAAATACAGTAAATTTTTCTAGCACGTTAGACGAACCTTTATTTTGATATTTGTATGTAGGATTACCATCATCTATTCCCGTTTGTTGAAAGCCTATTAGTTCAACCATTTTTCTAAATTCTAAATCGGAAATATTAATACCATAAGCTGACCAACCATCTCGACCTCGATCTAAAAGTTGAAAAACTGTCCCAAAAATTGCAGAAGAATTACCTCGATTAATTTCATCAATTACTAAGGCAACGTTTTGAGCTTGTACACCTTCCTTCTGAGCAATGATAATATTTTTATACGCTTGTGCTAGTGCCTTCAAAAAATGTCCTTCATAAAATTGATAATAAACACTCTTATCTTTATCATCATTCATAGTCATTGGCATTAATTTTCCCATAAAATCGCCATAGGTGTATTCGGGATGAAAAACAGTCTTAATTAAATTTTCAGGATGAATATTTTTATCAATACCTAAAACTTGTTTAACAATTCCACCATCATCATCATTAGAAATCTTATGGCTTTTGCCAGTACCAGGACAACCGAAAAATATTTTTTGAATTGGACTATTCATAACTTTGTAATGACCTTTGCTTTTATCATTGCCTTGATGCTGCAAGCGATCAAGTAAATCTAATAACTGTTCATCAGTAAGTTTATCGCGGACTATTTGCCCGTAAGTCTTGCGAATATAGTTGTACTGCTCTGATTGCCTCCATCTTAAACGTTCAAACTCTTTATTGGTTTTAGCTATAAAATCTCTCCGCTTAAGAGATTCAAAATCTTCCATAGTTTCGTATGGTTGTTGCTTTTGTAGATCCGTTTTGAGCCACTTACTTAATATAATATTACTCACATTCCGCACACGCTATATGGAGCGTAGCAGTATAAATAAATGCGCAGTAAACACAGTATAAGCAAAAACTATTGCGCTATCAATAGCAGCAATCTGCGAAATGTCAGTATTAGTGAATAATTATTCATATTATATCTAAAAAGGTTATCCCACACAACAAAAAATGGGTAGTTATTAACCACCCTTCAAATCTATAATCAACCTACAGCGGTCATGCTTTCCATCTGGTATACCAAAGTCATTGTAAAACAGTGGTTACAGGCATTTTATATGTGCCTAACTAATAGGGTATCCGCTGTATCCCTCTTCCGTCAAACCAAGAGAGATATTTTAGGATTAATTATTGAAAGTGCCTAATCGTAAGACTTTCAGAACTTGGCACTTGGTTTGCCCCCCTCTGGCAGTGCCTACAATTGATATGGACTGATAGCGCCTTTGTCGGAAAAGATTTTATCTAGTGGGTGGAGCAGACCTTGGGCTGGAACTTTGGAAGTCGTCAGCAAAAAAGACGGGCAGAAGGGCTTCGAGATTTTACCGCGACGTTGGGTCGTTGAACGTACCTTTTCTTGGTTTGGTCACTATCGTCGTTTAAGTAAAGACTATGAATATTTACCTAACACTAGTGAGACAATGCTTTATTTCGCTATGATCAGTCTCATGCTCCGGAGGCTTGCCTAAAACTTTTCAAACACTTTCTAAAGCATTTTTAACAGAATCGTGGAAAATATCTTTGGCTGGCATAGGTTGCTAGAATTTAATTCTAATCTATTCGAAAAGCTGGATTAAAGATCCCATAAGTGTAAGAACTACAAACATAAATCTAAAACTTTCTAGCAAAACTTGATCCGCCGTCAGTGATACCCATAATTTGCTTGGTGATCGCCAAGAATTTCGAGGAAAAGATTAATTTTGTCTGGGGCATGGAGGGTGTAGGAATGCATTAGGTTGGGGGTAAAAAAGTCGGCAACAAATTAGTTAACTCTAACCATTGTTCTAGGCTTAAGTCTTCCGCCCGGGCAGTGCTCGGCAAAGCTAACTGCTCCAATAAAGTAGTCAACTGTTCCGGGGCAATTAATCCCTTGAGGTTATTGCGTAACATTTTACGGCGATTGGCGAATCCTAAGCAGAGAAGTTGATCCAGTAAGCGACGATCTCCTGGTAATTGCTCGACGGGGTAAGGGGTTAAACGAATGACAGCGGAATCCACTTTAGGGGGTGGCGTAAAAGCTTTGGGGGGTACATCCACAATCCAATCCACCCTGGCTAGGTATTGCATCCGTACCGATAGGGCACCGTAGGCTTTGGTGCTGGGTTGGGCCGTTAACCGTTCGGCAATTTCTTTTTGCACCAATAAAACAATGGTTTCAAAGCCTGGTACCCTCGGTTTTTGGATGGTACCCAACAGTAGTTCCAAAATCGGACTGGTGATGTTATAGGGAATATTAGCGACCACTTTATTGAGGGGAGAAAATTGAGGAAAATCCTGTAATAAAGCGTTTAAATCTAGTATTAATACGTCCCCTTCGAGGAGCAGAAAATTTTCCCGTTGCCCTAACTTTTTGCGTAATTTAAGGCATAAATCCCGGTCTAGCTCCACCGCCACCACCGGATTCCCCGTAGCCAATAGCTGTTTAGTTAAAACCCCCATGCCAGGGCCAATTTCCAGCAGGCGATCTCGTAGAGATCCGCTTTGCGGTGCGCCGGACTGAATATCTGCGGCCGCCACAATGGCCTGTAAAGTTGGTTCATGGTTTAGCCAATGTTGGCCAAAGCGTTTGCGGGGTCGAAAAGCCATAAAATTCTAATCAATGCTTGGTTTACTACCCTGCCGGGGCAATGCCAGAAGCCCATTGTACAATTTGTCCTATCCCCCATCCTTGTTTCAACTAACTTAACTCCGTCAATCCTTTCTCTACCCGTCCAGGAAAAATCTTCTAGTTCTTTTGTTATGGCCTACCGTTTGGTTGTTGCCCCAGAGCAAATTATCGAGGCTACTGTTACCCTAACCACGGCCCAACTCCACTATCTGCAACGGGTATTGAGACTACAAAAGGGCGATGGCTTTATGGTGTTGGACGGCGGCGGCGGGGTATGGCGGGCCCAGTTAAATGATTTGGCCCATGGCACAGCCCAGTTATTAGAAACAGTGAGCGAACAGAATGAATTACCTCTACCCGTCACTTTGGCGATCGCCTTGCCGAAGGGCAGTGGTTTTGAAGAAATTATTCGTCCCTGTACGGAGTTGGGAGCCACAGCGTTTCAACCTTTGTTGACGGAACGTACCCTATTAAAGCCCAGTCAAAATAAACTTGAGCGCTGGCAACGCATTGTCACGGAAGCGGCGGAACAGTCGGAGCGGCAATGGTTACCCCCGGTGGCAGCCCCGTTAACGTTTGGGCAATTTGTGGAGAAAGTTGCAGGGCCAGAAACCCTGGCCTTGCTCTGTGTGACCCGTTTAAATAGCCCCATGCTTGGGGCATACTTGAAACAGAGTAATTTACCAGCCCAAATTGTCTTGGCCACTGGCCCAGAAGGGGGATGGACGGATAACGAAATTTCCCTGGCGATCGCCAAAGGGTTTCAGCCGGTGTCCCTTGGTAAACGCATTTTGCGGGCGGTGACGGCCCCCACGGTGGCCCTAGCCCAGATCAATGCTCTGTTGGAAAGCTAATTTTTTTGGCCCTTTTCCCTATGTATAAAGCCATTGCCGATGCCATTGACAGCCAAGACCTGGCCACAGCGGAGCAACTGTTGGCAGCGATGGAGGGGGAGAGTTGGGAAAATCCCATGACGGCCTATTACCAAGCTCGGCTGGCGGAAGCCCAAGGAAATTTGGATGAGGCGGAGCAAAAATTTCGGCAATTGTTGACTACTAGCCATAGTCCCCAACTAGTGGCCAAAATTAGGGCGGGACTGGGTCGCATTCAAGCCCATCGCCAAGCAGAATACCAGGCGGCCATTGAGGACGCTAAGGCAGATCCAGAGGCCCAGTCGGTGGGCATTTTTGTGTTGGAACCGGTTCCTCCAGCGGAAAAGCAAGCCAAGGCAGTACAGTTTGGCAAAATTATGGCCATAGACCCCTACACCGCTCGGCTCCAATTACCCAGTCGGGCGTGGCGGCTCTATCGCACCGGGGCGATCGGGGAATTGAACCATTACCATCAGCAATGTCAGGCCGCAGGGATTCCTAGTTTTTCGGTGGCGTTGGCGGACATTTTGGCGGTGAAAGTTTTCCCGATTTTCCACATTGAAAGTTTGTCCCCAGAGGTCACCGTTACCTATCGGATTAGTCGAGAAGAAGAAGGCACTTTTAGTTTTAGTTGGCAAGATGTCAGTCAAATGGTGGAGGGTTTATTACCCATTTTTGAGGAATGTGTGGATGTGAATATGCGGGGCAAAATCCAGCGCAAAACGGAAATTTTAGATTACGCCCACATTTGTGATTTACATTTACCGCAACAGCAAATTATTCTCCGTTTTTGTGACCAAATTTATGAGTTTACCCGGGGAATCAGTCTAGACACTGCTAACTCTAGTAAGGAGAAGCAAGGAACTTCCCACCAACAATGGCAACAACTGAGCCGCATTTGGCAAACAAATTTACCAGGTAAGCCGGTCTGGAAGGAGTTCAAAGCCTTTGCAGAAACGGCCCTAGATTTTCAGGAATTACTCAAATCAGTGGAGCCCCACATTCCCTTTCTACGGCGGGAAGATACCAATTGGGATCGGGCTTTCCATCTCTACAGCACCCTGGCCTTCTGCCGCGATCGCCGTTTGGAATGAACAAACCTCCACATTCGTTGACAAGACAATGCAGCCGCATTACCATCGGCGTATAGTTTTATGGGCTGAGGGACCACTATGGCGGGAATATTATCCCCATGTTCAGAATCTACCCTGACGGATCGCTATCAGACCACAGTGCCTGACCCGGTTCGCAAAGCCTTGGGGTTGAATAAGCGAGATAAAATTTGCTACACCATTGAAGCCGATGGCAGAGTGTGGATTGCCAGGGCTGAACAGGCAGAAAATGATCCGGTGCTGGGGAAATTTTTGGATTTTTTGGCACAGGATATGGATAAAAATCCTCAGCATATACAAGCGGTCAGTTCTGAGTTGGTTGATCGTCTGCAATCGCTAGTCTCCGATGTTGATGTAGATCTAGATGCGCCATTGCTGGACGAGGATGAATAGATTTGCCAATAGATAAGCCTTTATTGATTAATGGGTGGAAGATATTTGCCCATCCCCTATTTCTTGAGCAGGTTGAAGAACTTGTGGCCCAGGTTGAATATCTGCGTCAAAAGAATCCCAAAGATTATAAAAAGAAAAATGCTACCAAGCGTCTAGCGGCGATCGCCAAATTAGCATTTGAGGTTATTCCCCAAGATCCCACCCGCCATGAATATCGACAGGGAAATACCCTTGGAAATGATTATAAACACTGGTTTAGGGCTAAATTTTTTCAGCAGTATCGTTTATTTTTTCGCTACCACCAAGAAAGTAAAATTATTCTCCTCGCTTGGGTTAATGACGAAGACTCAAAACGTGCCTATGAAAGTAACACAGATGCCTATAAAGTCTTTAGAAAAATGCTCGAAAATGGCCATCCTCCTGATGACTGGAATGATTTACTTACCGAGGCTAAACGTGTTGGCGATCGTTTACAAAAAATTGCCGAAGTTGAGCCTTAATTTTCCCGTCTTTCACACTGGCGATCGCCATTTGGAATCAACAAAAATGTTTTAACAATGTTAATTTTTCTCTCAATCTCTCAAGATTGGGGTATTTAGAATCTGATTCCTTCGATATTGAGAACCCAGGTAGACTTCTCAAATATACTCTTTAGTATGTACTTGTGATAATATTGGGATAGCCTTATTATTATGCATTTCAGTGTACTCATGAAGTTAGAGCAAAATATTTGAGGCAATTCAAACATTTCGTAAAAGTCTAAAATAATGTGATAACTATATAATGGATGATAGCTTTAGTATGAAAAACCACACAATCTCCCAGAACCCACAAACTACTTTTATCTACTTGCACATATAATGATGACTGACTATCCTACCAATTTATTTGAATTATCAACAGGCTTTCTAGACCACAGAATAATAAAAGAATTTTATGTTTATACAGTTTGTATTGAGAGAGGTAGATGGAGCGACATTGAGTATGATGTGATACATGATCTACATATAGTAGAATTCAATTCTTTTACAGCTTTGATAAAGATAACAAATCGTGACAAAGTTGAACCAATAATCATAGTGCCAAGACAGTACTGGAACCTCATAAGACCTTTCAATAACTTAAAAGAAAAGTGTGAAAGATTTTACACTTTTGATGATCTGAAAGAATCTATTTACACAAAATGCTTTGTTAGCGTAGATAGTATAGATAAGATATTTCGTAGTATTCTTACCGCGCAAAAAATAACTGAAGAACAACATAATCAGTTAGAAAAATACATAAACACGATTGAGGATTTTTGCAGAATGTTCATGCCAAAATTTGAGTCTATCAATGATTCATTAATGAGTGATGAAGAGTATTCAGAGAAAGTTTATAAAGAATTTTCATCACCCAGGTATGACTCTAATGAGCAGAATGAGCAGAGGTACAAATACAACTATAAATACGGAAAGGTAGGTGAAATGTATATAATGAATAGCATGGCAAGTTTATTTCACCAAATGCATTCAATCGAAGAAAGCATAAAATTTTTGTATGAAAAGAAAAAAAGTGATGAATATATCAAGGAGCTCTGTGAAAACAAACTAATGGTGACCATAGAAAGTGAATTAAATGTATGCCGAGAACGCCTTAGAGAGTTAAAAAAGAAAAATATTTATATTTCACCAAAAGTATTCGATGGTCTATATGAAAAATACTTAATGTCAGACTATCAAGAAGAAGACGCTCGATTATATGCTGATTATAGAGAATCTAATCAAGGGCAAGAATATTTTGCCCCTAATGATGACTGCTACCTCCCACTTGTTGATGATGGTCAATACTCTTAGTTTGAATCATAATTAACACCAAATGATAGCTTGATTAAACTTTAAACCGAGAGTGCCAAAAAAGCTAACTAAGAACTGTCTGAAATCCTTTATTTTTTCATTGACATAACTTGGATTTAGACAAAATTTAAATCTCTATTTCAGAAAAACATAAACCACTTTAAAAATAGATAATTTAACTTGATGATCAGACAAACGTTGTTTAATCATTGGTTTTCCTCTCCCCAATCGGAAGGAGAGTCAATGCGGAAGGCGATCGCCTGGGGATAATATGGGGAGTGGTAATTTTGGGAGTTGCAGTTGAAAATCCCTTCCCATCTCTTGAAGAAAGAACAACTAGCGGTCTATTGGGGCTTGACCCTACTGCCCTTCAACGCCGTAGCGGGGTTACTGCCACTGCTGTTTGCGAGCCTGAGCCCCTGGTTTTTCCATGGCAAAAAATTAGCGAGCCTACCCCTGGCCAAAGTGTGGGCCGCCCTGACCCTATGGTTTTTACTGACCACCATCACCGCCCATGACCGGGGAGAAGCCCTGTTGGGATTGGCCAACTTTGTGCCCTATTTCATAGTTTTTCTTGCCTTTAGCCAAGTAATTTGCCAATTTAAGCAACTCAATACCCTAGCTTGGCTGTTAACTGCTAATACCGTGGTGTTAGTCATCATCGGTTTTGGACAAGTCTATGGCGGCTGGGCCACCCCCAATTGGTTAGTGGCGATCGGTACTAACTTGGTGGCCGGGGGCAGACCAGAAGGGAGAATGTCTTCCCTATTAATGTATGCCAACCTATTTTCCGCTTGGTTATTGATGGTATTTCCCCTCAGTCTGGGGCTATTGATCCAATCCGTCCGTCGTTGGCATTTCACCGCCCCCAGTAACCGCTTCAATCTTCCTCCCCTGGTATGGGCCCTGTTAGTAGCTTGCATCCTAGAGGCGATCGCCTTAGTGTTGACCGGTTCCCGCAGTGCTTGGGGCATTGGGTTACTAATTGGCATTGCCTACGCCATTTATTTAAGTTGGTACTGGTTAGTGGCCCTGGCTGGGGGAGCCACTGCCATGGTGTTATGGGCATCCTTTGGCCCCTTTGGCAAAGAACCATTGCGACAGATAGTGCCTAAATATTTTTGGGGCAGATTATCCGATGAACTTTACCCCGACCGTTACCGCACTGCTCTTCGTAGCACCCAATGGCAATTTAGCTGGGATATGTTCCTGGACCAACCCATTTTTGGCCAGGGCTTGCGGAATTTTACCCCCCTGTACCAAGCCGCCATGAACGTTTGGATTGGCCATCCCCATAACTTGGTGCTGATGATGTTGGGGGAAACGGGCTTGATCGGCACTGCGTTAATGCTGGGAGCGGTGGGCTTCATTCTGGCCCAGGGCATGGTGCTACTGATTCACCTCAGTCGTGGTGGCGGTTTTCGCCGTCGGTCCCAACATTTATTACTGCTGTCCTATGGCATTGCCTTTGCCGCCCTTTGTTTATACAACCTATTCGATGTCACCATTTTTGATATGCGGAATAATGTCTTGGGCTGGATTTTCCTAGCGGCGATCGCCGGGGTGAGCCAACGGTATGGAACCAAATTAGCCCAGGGTGATCCGGCAAAATTACAGGTGCCTGGGTAAAAGTCGTTGCTTTCAGGTTCTCGATGTTCTGGTCTACCATGGGAAATGTAGCAAGGTGAAATTAATTGCTCAATGCCGGCCATTGCCGATTGACCCTTCCCAATAAACCCCATCGCCCTCCGAATTTCCCATGACCTCAACTACCCCAGAGATTGAAGCCCTCGCCGCCGACATTGGTGAACAAATTGCCATTGACGTGGCCAAGTGGAATTTATTTTTGGCCGAAGCCCATTTGCATATTCCCCTGGCGGAAAGGGTTTATCCCCTGTTGGAGAAAGATGAACTGGGGCGGGCTGGGGTGGAAGCCGCTCTGAAGGATTTGTCCGTGGCGATCGGTGGGGGCAAAGTGAACATTTCCCTACTGGATGCCCTTTCCAGCACCATGGTTAACCGTTTGCTGACCCTGTTGGAAGAATATCAAAGTAAGAATTTTTAAACTTTTTCCGCCCTTAAAAGCTAGTAAAAATTCCCATTTGTTCAGTGTTTTTGCCATTGTCCTTAGAACGTGTTTGGAAAGTTTTATTCCGCCCCCTAAATCGACCCACTAAAGCTCCGGCAATAATGGGGGACTTTCACCCAGTTTCCCCCCAAATTTGGGGGGCCAGGGGAGCTTTTAAAACATGCTCTTAAACCTAGGCAACCTAAGCAAAGATTAAATTTTCATTCACCACCAAGCCCATTAACCATGGCCAGCACCCCCATCCAGAGCGAAGCTCGTACCGACCTAGAACCTAGCTTTGTCATTCCCCTCGTACTGCTGTTTGGAGCCATACCGATTTTCTTTCTACAGATGTGGGTCGGCCTGGCGATCGCCGTGTTTGGTGTTTTTTTAATGGTGCAGACCGCCATTATCAAACTCAGCTTTACGGCCACCGCGTTGGAAGTGTACCGTGGGAGCAAGTTAATTCGTTCTTTTCCTTACACAGAGTGGCAAAACTGGCGAATCTTTTGGGAACCCGCTCCCATTTTGTTTTATTTTAAAGAGGTCAAGAGCATCCATTTTTTGCCGATTATCTTTGACCCCGGCACCCTCAAAGCTTGTCTTGAGCGCCATTGTCCCCTCCAGTCCCTACGTGCGGAATGACCCCAGAATTGAATCCTAATTTTCCCGAAGAAACTACCTCCGATGCTTGGCTGACCCCAGCAGATGCCGGCCAGGATGGTGATGCCCAGGAACCGGCGGAAGATGGGGGAGAAGAAGGAGTAGTGTCGGAAGAACTGGCCCTGCCTGAGGACTTACCTCCTATGGATGCCATGGTGGCGGCAGTGGAAGAAATGACTCCGGTGGTGGTGCCCGAAACTGTACCAGAAACAGAAACCCCAGCCTTAGAGGATTTGGTCGCCCAAAAGACCGCCCTGGAAAAGGACATTGCCGCTCTGCAACGGGAAAAAGCCCAGTGGTATGGCCAGCAGTTCCAGCAATTACAGCGGGAAATGGCCCGGTTAGTGGAGGAAGGCACCAGGGAATTAGGGCAAAGAAAAGCAGCTCTGGAAAAGGAAATTGAGAAGTTAGAGCGCCGTCAGGAACGGATTCAACAGGAAATGCGTACCACTTTTGCCGGGGCTTCCCAGGAGTTGGCCATCCGCGTGCAGGGCTTTAAGGATTATTTGGTGGGGAGTTTGCAGGATTTGGTTTCCGCCGCCGACCAGTTGGAATTAGGGGTGGGGGACAGTTGGGAGTCTTCCTCTACCCATGGGGATGCGATTATTGAAAATGCCGACCCAACTCCGGTGGTGAGTTTTGCGGAGCAGGGTTTTAGTAGCCAAAAACGACAAATCCAAGCTTTGCTGGAGCAATACCGCACTCGCCCTGATTATTACGGTCCCCCTTGGCAGTTGCGTCGTACCTTTGAGCCAGTCCACGCCGAACGGATTGAGAATTGGTTCTTTACCCTGGGCGGTCGGGGAGCAATCCTCAGTTTAGACAGTCGTTTACAAAATATTTTGGTGGGTTCAGCGGCGATCGCCATTTTGAATCAGCTCTACGGCGATCGTTGTCGGGCGTTAATTTTGGCGGCCACCCCAGAAAGATTGGGGGAATGGCGACGGGGTTTACAGGATTGTTTGGGTATTTCCCGCAGTGACTTTGGCCCAGACCGGGGCATTGTTTTGTTTGAATCGGCCAATGCCTTGATCCAGCGGGCGGAAAGATTGGTCGGCGATCGCCAAATGCCGTTGGTGTTGGTGGATGAAACAGAGGAACAAATTGACTTAGCCCTGTTGCAATTCCCCCTTTTACTGGCCTTTGCACCTAGTTACCAAGTCGGAGGCAGTAACTATTTTTCTTAGTCCAATCAAAGTCTAATTAGCCCGGCCATTCCCCTAACTTTTAGCCTTGGATGCTGGTCAACTGGGGACAGAGTTGAGCAAAAACTTGTTTAATCGTCCGGGCAGTGGTCTCAATATCCGCCATGGTGGTTTCCCGGCCAAAGGTGAGACGAATACCCGCTAGGGCCTGTTGTTCCTGGTAACCCATGGCCAACAGTACTGGGCTGGGATTAAGTTTGCCGGAATTACAGGCGGCCCCGGCACTAATGGCAATACCTTCCCGGTTCAAAGCCCGCACCAACTGTTTCCCGGTCAGCCCCGCAGTGCAATGGCGACGGGATTGGACAACAAAGCTAACGTGATGGGGCAATCGATAAAGGCGATCGCCAGTGGGGGTCAAAAATTCGCAGTCGGCCAGCAGGTCGAAGCAACGGTCCCGCAGGGTTTGTAACCTAGTCATTTCCTCGGCCAATTCATGGTGGGCCAACTTGGCGGCTATCCCCAAACCAACAATGGCCGGCAGGGGAGGAGTACCGGATCTTAAACCTTGTTCCTGCCCTCCTCCCATGAGTAGTGGGCCAATGGCCAGGTCGGGATGAATGTATAAAGCCCCAGCACCCTGAATACCATAAAGTTTGTGACTGGAAAGGGAGAGCAGATCCACTGGTAAACGCTTAACGTCCACTGGACAGCGCCCCGCCACCTGCACTGCGTCGGTGTGGAAGGGAATATGTCGTTGCCGAGCTATACGACCCAATTCTTCGATGGGTTGGAGGGTGCCTACTTCGCTTTGGCCGTAAATAACGGAAATTAGTACTGTATTGCTTTGTATTGCTTGCTCTAGTTCCAGCGGATTCACCCGCCCCTGGGCATTCACCCCTAATCTAGTTACTTGCCAGCCTTGGTTTTCTAGCCATCGCACTGGTTCGGCGATCGCCGAGTGTTCCACCGTGGAAATGATTAAATGTTGGGGACTGGGGTAATTGCGGGTGACCCCAAATATGGCTAGATGGTTGGCTTCGGTGCCACCGGAGGTGAAAACAATGCTGTCGGGGTGGCTAGCGTTGAGCAGTTGGGCCACTTGCAGACGGGCGGTTTCTAAGGCCAAGGCGGCCCGGTTACCCCAATGGTGCAGACTAGCGGGATTGCCCCAACTTTGGTCCAAAAAACTTTGTACGGCGGCCTTTACCTCTTGCCGGGGCGGAGTGGTGGCACTGTAATCGAGGTAAATTTTCATGGCACATTGATCAGGTAACGGATAACACTCTTCCTATGGGATTGATCCCATTGTAATCTTCCTCAACCCTTCGGCGATCGCCTAGCAAATAATTATCATTGCAAACTGGGCGAAATTTGGCTGATCATTGCCGATAAAATATGGCGATACCTTTATTATTGACTGCTGCCCGTTCATGAAACCAATCCACAGATACATCAGATTAATATTATCTAAGGATCAAGACTTACTGTTTTTGTCGCTGTTGCGTACTTTTGAGAAGATACTTTCCAAGTTGTTAGCCATCTGCCTGATGGTGGTAGTTTTTGTTGCGGTGTTCGACCTATTTAAGGTGCTAATTATCGAATTGCAGACGGAACCCTTTGGCTTTTTTAATCGGAGTTTAATTGAGATTTTTGGTTTATTTTTAAATATATTGATTGCCCTGGAACTGTTGGAAAATATCACTGTTTATCTGAAAGATAATGTTATCCAAGTGGAATTGGTGATTGTGACAGCTATGATTGCGGTGGCCAGGAAAATTATTATTTTTGACTTTGGCAAATATGAAGGCATGGATTTATTAGCTTTGGGCTTTGCCATTGTCTGTTTGGCGGCGAGCTTTTGGATGGTTAAGAAGTTGAATGTTAATAATAAGCACTAACTTAGTACAAAGTTTGACAATATTTGGCAATTTTCCCATAGGGGCAATGACTCCAATTCCTGCCAACTAATGCCCTTGGCGATCGCCAGTTGTAATAGGTTCATACTTTCCCGGGCCCGTTGCCCAAACCAGTGGGCGCTGATAATCCGGTCTTGGGAGTCCAATGCCAGTTTATACATCCCCCGTAGGTCACAGTGGTCGCTGTAGGGTTCAAAGCCTCGGATGATTTTTTCGGTGTAGTCTGTGCAGGCGGGGTCCCCGATACGATACCAAGGGGGGTCTAGGTCAATGAGAAAGGGGATTTGGCCGTAGTTAATTGGAGTGGTATTTTTTCCCAAAACCTGGTGGACCACATACCTGGCTTCCTGCTGGGCAATGGCAGGGCAATGGTAGCCCTTTAACCAGTCGCCACAGGCATAAATTTGGCTATGGGCGGTTTGCAAATGATCATTAATGCTGAGGTATGAACTATCCTTCAATGTTTGATTAAATTCCGGCAGATTAGCGAGTAAATTTCCATACTTCAGCGATCGCCCTATGGCGAGCAAATTATCCACGGCTAGGTGATGGCGAGATTCTTCGGAACCATGGTTGAACTGGATGCTATAGGTGCTTTTGTCTTGATTGTAATGGGAAGTTAAGTTAGTGCAATTAAACCAAAATTCAATGCCTAAACTAGCCAAATAGCATTGCAGAAGGCTAGCCATTTCCCGGTCTTCCCCTGGTAATAGGTAACCATTCCGACTCAGGATGGTGACTCCATGGCCCAGTTTGGTTAGCTTCTGGGCAAAAACCAAATTTTCTGGCAGTGTCCCCACGATGACCCATCTTTGAGGCATTACCTTATCCGAATTCGGACCAGGAATGGCAAGGACATTCGAATCTTTAGAATCGGCTTTGCCACTGGTGAGTAGATAGCTTTCCCCCTCTAAGGTCCGCTCCTGGGTTTGACATAGCAATCCTGATGATTGTGAGAAAATTCCCTGCCCTACCACCACATCAACTCCTTGGGCTGCTAGCAAGCGTAACTCTTCCCAAAAGTTTTCCTCCCCTAAGTCCCCATGGCGATCGCCAGACCAACCCTGTTCCCAACCCTGGGTGACTAGGGCAATGCGGGCTGTGGGATATCGTTCGATGCAACTATGGGCTGCCGTTAGCCCCTCCAGACTGGCCCCGATAATCACTAGCTGGTACATAAATTAACCTTTGACTGGTAATAGGCGATCGCCAAACCTAGGGATTAATCACCGTTTCTAGTCCTAAATTTTGCAGACTTAAGGCCGCCTGTTGAGCATTGAGAGGATCGCTAAAACTACCTATTTGTAATAACCGTTGCCCATTGAAGTTGGTGAAAAAAGCGCCAGGATAGGCTGCTTTAACCTGTTGTTCTTCTACTGGGGAAGTAATCAAGGCCATTACCCGGTAAGAAGTGGCATTGGGGGTGAAGCTCAGCGCACTCGGGTCCGGCACTGGATTGGGACTGGCGGGCGGCGGTGGTAACAGTTGAGTCTGACTCACCAACAGAGGAGGCTGAATGGGAATAGCTTGGACAGGGGCGATCGCCGAGATACATAAGCAGGCACCAAGGACGGCGATCGGAGAACGGTAATTGATAACGATGGCCATGGGCAAACAATTAAAGGGGGAATAATTCTCTTTCCTGGCAATTCTACCCCTAGCCTTGCTGCTGCGCTGATTTGGTGGGCTGGAACCTTCACTGTCCGGGGGTTAGCTTATATTAAGAATGTGATAATGAATGTTTCCGCATTCTTGAAGGGATATGGCAAATGCCAAGACAGAGGTGGGATTTATTTCTGTAGGTAAACTGTGATGACCGTCATAATTTCCAAATTTCGAAACAATGATCATTGACCGTTTACGTTTAGCTCATCGTTATGGGTTGGGATTGGTTGTCCTCATTCCCGTAGTGGCGATTTAGGAGGGAATATCTTCTTAGAAGGCTAAGGGTTGGGGAAAAATGCAAACTTTGTCAAAATCCCCAGAAGTGCAATAAACATCCCCGAAATGAGAACCCATAAGCGGTTGTCCTGTTTATCAGCCTGTTTTTTGAGGTCTGATAGGTTGGATTCTATTGCATTTAACCTTTCATCGATCCGAGCCTGATTAACGTCGATTTTTTTATCAAGCCCATTGATTAAGTCTTTCAGTTCCTGTAGATCGGAATCAGTTATGGTTGCCATGATGAGTTAGACTCCTTGTAGACATTAGATGTTGGATTTTTGCCCCTAGATGGAGAGAGTTTACAGCTTCTTCTTTTCTGCTTTTAGGGTAACGGATCAGACTCGGTCCCACGACTGCTATCAAACTATGTGACCCTTTTTGATGGTGAAAGAGTAAGAATCACATAACAACTTCTTCCCTATGTTCCTCCCTTCCCCTAACAATTTATCTGGGCTTAACCAAAATATCCTCGAAGAACTTCTGCGGGATAAAAGATCGCCTAATACCAGGAGGACCTATGCCAAAGCGTTAAAGGATTTTTTTCTCACCATGGCCGGCGAAGAACCGTCCCCAGATGTCATTGCCTGGTTTTTGAGCTTGGATCATTTCCAGGCGATCGCCATGGTTTTACGCTATCGAGCAGAGTTACTAGCCAAGGATCTCAAACCAGCCACCATTAATGTGCGATTGGCAGCAATTAAAAGCCTAGTGAACTATGCCCGGCGGGTAGGAAAATGCCAGTACACCCTAGAAGATGTGGAAGGTTTAAAAGCAGAAACCTATCGGGATACCACCGGAGTTAGTCCCACTTCCTTCAAACAAATCACCGACCACATTACCCCTGATTCCCTCAAAGGTAAGCGGGATTTAGCCATTATGCGTTTGCTCTGGGACAATGCCCTGCGGCGGGCGGAAGTTTGTGGACTTAACGTCGGGGACTATCAACCAACAGAGCGGCAATTACTAATTAAAGGCAAAGGAAAATTAGGCAAACAGGCCATCACCCTCAGCGCCAAGGGCATGGCTTTAATCAACCAATGGTTAACTGCCATTGGCCCCCGCCCAAAAAATGAACCCCTATTTTGCACCCTAGACCGGGCAACTTTTGGCCATCGTCTTAGTGGCAATGCCATCTATAACCTTGTCCGCACCAGTGCCGAATCCGCCGGCATTCATAAAGTTATGAGTCCCCACCGAGTCCGCCACAGCGCCATCACCGCCGCCCTAGAAGCCACCAATGGCGATACCCGCAAAGTGCAAAAACTCAGTCGCCACAGCAATCTAAATACTCTGATGATCTACGACGATAACCGTCACCAGCACCAGGCTCAAATCACTGATATTCTGGCGGATCTGCTCTAAATTTTCTGGCTTATGGGAGAAATTACCGAAATTTCTTCAATTTTTCTAGCCAAACTTTTCCATCATCGTTTTAGCCCGTTTATGGTTGGCGATCGCCTGACGAAATTCAGCCTTCTGCTTAGCCTGTTCCAGAATTGCAGTCCAGGCCTCTTTGTCCTCTATATAGTGTTCGAATAAAGCCTCAAATAAAACTTCCCTGCTCAAACCTTCCTTCGCACAGAGCTTGGTGAGCCGCTCCATCATCTTGCTCTCCAGGCGAATGGTGGTCTGCTTGGTGGAAAAATTTTTGCTGACTTTGCTCACAGAATTTAAGTTACTAGACTTCGACATACTTAAAGTTTTTGAATAATTTACAATTGCTTGCCTAAGTTTACAGTAATCTACTAGCTTTTAATTTTTATAGTCTAGATACCTAGATAACTAAAATTCTAAACTCTTAAGTTAAAGTATTTAAGATATTTATAATTCTAGCAACTAAGGTTGCTTTTGACAAAATTTTTTCTACTATCGACCGGGCGAAAGATGAAAGGTTATTTACTGGGAGACGGGGTCAAGGACGTTTTGAGGTGAGAGCAAAATCGAGATCTGCCCTATGATCAAGATTCGAGCAACAGAGAAACTAACCTATGCCAAACATTGCCGTTATTGGGGCGGGGGTTGTAGGGGCCGCCATCGCCTATGAGCTGAGTCTCATGTCAGGCTTAACTATTGACCTGTTTGATGCCCAAGAACCAGCCCAGGGAGCTACCGGAGCGGCTCTAGGCATTTTGATGGCAGTCATTAGCCAGAAAACCAAGGGCAGGGGTTGGCGATTACGGGAACAGAGTTTACAGAGATACCGCACGCTTTTACCGGAACTAGAAACTGCCACAGGCAAAACCATTCCCGGCGATCGCCAAGGCTTAGTAAAAATTCTGCTGGAGGCGGATTGGTCCCGTTGGCAACAATTGCAAGCTGTCCGTCGGAGCCAAGGCTATCCTCTGGAATTGTGGACTAGGCCGGAAGTTGAGCAGAAATTATCTGGTTGGCCTTTGGGTTACGGGCCCATCGCCGGAGCAATCTATTCCCCTTGGGATTGGCAAATTCAGCCCCAAGCCCTCACCCAACGATTAATTGAAGCAGCTCAACAACGGGGAGTGCGTTGTCATTTCCACCAAGCTGCTCATCCTTTGCCTGTTGCCGATTCTATCAATCACTGCCAGAACATTCAAACTAACCAAGCCAAATTTCCAACGGATTATGTTGTGATCACCGCAGGGCTAGGCAGTAACCTCCTGATCAACCCCAACAGCGATAACAATGAGTCGTTGCAGTTACAGCCGGTGATTGGCCAAGCCTTTTTGTTGCAACTTGCTGATGCTGATAATCCCCTGAAAAATTCTCCTTGGCGATCGGTCCTGACCACTGAAGATATTCACCTAGTTCCCCTGGCCAATGGCCAATTTTGGTTGGGGGCCACCGTCGAATTTCCCTCTGACTGTGCCAACGGAGAACCCAATGTCCAACTAAGGGAAAACCTTTGGCACCAGGCGATCGCCTATTATCCATTTTTGGAACGGGCGGAAATTATTAATTATTGGAGTGGTAAACGTCCCCGGCCGGTGGGGGAAAGTGCGCCAGTAATCCGTCCCCTAGATGGCTATGACAATGTTCTATTGGCCACTGGCCATTACCGCAATGGCGTTCTCCTCGCCCCAGGTACAGCCCAGGAAGTAAAAACTTGGTTGAAGGCAAAGTTAGCCTAGACAACAGACCGCATCCTAGGCCGGAGGGAAGTTCTAAGTTCAGTGTGAATAGCGTAAATTTTCCACTTATAGTAGTTTCAAATAAAGCTGAGACGCTAAACGCCACAGTAAGAACGGATAATTTCATCAAGAGACGTGTCAATAGGAGCGTACATTCTAGCTCGTTTCAAGGCACTAAAGTCATGCTCAATATCATTTAAATCAGGAGAATATTTCGGCAAAAAAAG
>NZ_JACJTH010000008.1:0-105019 GCF_014698595.1 Synechocystis sp. FACHB-908
GCTACTACCCTTTGCCTTAAATCTAAACTGTAAGCCATTGTTTAAACCTGTTCATTTTGTACACCCCATAATTTTACATTAAATTCTCTCATCGTTAATTGAAGTGACTATAACGACCACAAAAATGCTAATGCGTTGTAGGTTTCTGGACAGAAGGTCTACCTGCCTAAGCCAACCATGGGAACCAAAACCGCCCCTTAATCAGGGTCTTCAAACTTATAGCCCAAACCGATCACCGTTTTAATAAAAGTAGGATTAGCGGGGTCCGGTTCAATTTTCTTGCGTAATCGACGAATGTGGGTATCCACCACCCGTTCATCGCCAAAAAAATCATTGCCCCACAACTTTTCAATTAATTGGGTCCGATTCCAGACCCGCCCCGGATAGCTCATAAACGTAGCTAATAAATTAAATTCCAACCCGGTCAACTCCAACTCTTCCTGGCGATCGCCCTGGTAACGACTCGCCTGATGTTGGTCTAGGTCCACCTGAAAATGGTTTGTACGATAAATTTGTCCCACTGGTTGCCCCTGGCGCAATTGCCGCCGCAATAGGGCCCGTACCCTAGCGACCAATTCCCTCGGACTGAAGGGTTTGACCAAATAATCATCGGCCCCGGTGGAGAGGCCAATAATGCGGTCGATCTCCTCCCCTTTGGCGGTCAACATCAGAATATAGGGGTCTTTGCTGCCCGGTTGTTGGCGAATGCGGGTACAAACTTCCAGTCCATCCAATTTGGGTAACATCAAATCCAACACAATTAAATCTGGAACCTGTTCCTGGAAAATTCTTAAACCAGTTTCTCCATCATTGGTGACAATGCAGGTAAACTGTTCTCGCTCCAACGTTTCCCTGATTAGCTGGGCGATTTCCTGGTCATCTTCCACGATTAAAATGTTGGGCATGGCAATAAATTCAGTCCTGTTCCCCCACATTGCGACTATTACGCCACACTTGCCAGCCGAGATAAATCAACAGCACAGTGGCGCCAATGGCAAAGCCCCAACCGCTGGGAATATTGGAAAATCCCAAAGCTAGGCTACCGGCCCAGAGAGTAAGAGCATAGATAAACAGTACCGTTAGACGATGGGAAATACCGGCATTGATCAAACGATGGTGCAGGTGACCCTTATCCGCCTTAAAGGGGGATTTTCCCTTAATAACCCGGGAGAGAATCACCACCGACATATCTAAAATTGGCACCGCCAGCACCAGATAGGGCAATAAAACCGCCGTCACCGCCACCGTGGCCATGGCTGCCACTTTCACCAGGCCAATTACTGCTACGGCCCCCAAGGTAAAACCCATAAAGTAGGCTCCCCCATCCCCCATGAAAATCTGGGCAGGATTGAAGTTATAGCGCAAAAAACCCAGGGCCCCCCCGGCCAGGGCTGCTGCAATCAAGGCCGCCTCCGATTGTTCCATAAACAAACAGAGGACAAATAGCACCACTGCGGCAATGCCACAGACCCCCGCTGCTAAACCATCCAAGCCGTCAATCCAGTTAATGGCGTTGGCCAAACCCACTAACCAAATCACCGTAATAGGCAAACTTAAAATGTTTAGGTACACCAAGTTTCCCAGGAAGGGCAGGGTAAAAAAGTCAATTCTGACTCCCATATTCCACACCACCGAGGCGATCGCCACCTGGGCCAATAAACGGGAAAAAGGACTCAGATCGAACAGGTCATCAAATAAACCAATGCCAAAAAAGGCTAAACCCCCCAGCACTACGCCCCAGACTTCCCATTCCCCTTTGGTACTCATGGCACCGAAGGCCCCAAGATTCCAAACCACCAACAGGGCCACTAAGCTACCGAGGAAAATGGATACTCCCCCTAGGCGCACCATGGGTCGATGATGCATTTTGCGAGCACTGGGTTGGTCTACATAACCGGCCCTCCGTCCCCAATGGTTAATCAATGGTGTCGTGAACCAAACCACAATCACCGCCAAAATAAATGCAATGAGATAATATTGACCGCCGAGCATGGGCAAAGATGGGATTGGGAAGGGTTTAGGATAAAGTTTACCCCATATTTGTACGGTGCTTAGCCACTGTTACCCAGGCAGTAAAGACTTTGGTATGGCCCCTAGAATTTGGCTCCGATGCTGGGGGTTAAACTAAGTCAAACCGTTGACCCCGCTTAACAAAGCCCAGAAAGCCATCTTCCAACGCGGGCGGCAATGGCCCCGGTTGGTAGCCATAGAGCCACATTTTTGCTTTGATGGCGGCGGGCAGTTTACGCAACTCGTTGTAATGGGCGTGGACGGGGCTGGGATAGGGGGAAATTTCGCAATCATGGAAAATGATATCGGCCCGATGAAAATATTCCTGCAGGCGATCGTAGCTAAATTTGGTGTCGTTGCTAAAGAAAACTTGGAAGTGATTGACCGTGAAAAAAAGACCATAGGCGGGCATCAACATTGACCCCGTATCCACATGGTTGAGCTTAATTAATTGGAAGTTAACATTTTCCCAAGTGAACGTTTCTCCTGGTCCCAAGGCGTGGATCTGAAAATAGCTATCAACTTCCGTCATTCCTCCTTCAATGGCTTCCATCCCCCCGGCCAGGGAACGCTCCCATAAATCCGCCGCAATATCCTGACTTAGATATAAGTTGGGTTTGCCGCAGTTGGGGTCAAACATGGTGCTAAAACCAACGTATTCTAATCCCCCCACATGGTCTGAATGGAGATGGCTAACGTAGATATCGGTGATGTCCCGATGACTCAGGCCGAGGGCGTAGAGGGAAAAACGAATGTCGGTGCCACAATCAATTAGGAACTTTTTGCCGTTATCGAGGGTGAGAATGGCATTGGATTGAAAATTGTCCGCCCCCACCGTGAAAGCAGAGCCGGAGCCAAGAAAGGTTAGGTTAGCGGCCACAATCTAGCCCCCCTGAGCGGAAGCAATGGCCGCGGGCTGGGCCAGTGCTCCTTGGTAAAGTTGATAAAAACGCTGGGCGATGTCGGTGGGCATTGCAGAAAAATGGACGTAAAAACCGTGACTTTCCCCAGGGGCTAAGTCTAATACTTTGGCGTAGAGTGCCGGTGTTTTTCCTGGCTCTCCGTCTTCTCTCAGGTTAATTTTAATATTGGTTAGACCCTCTGGACAGTTGTGGTTTGGAGAAATCTGAATAAATCCCCCTTTAGCGGAGATTTGCTGCAACGTACCGGGAATTACTGCGTCGGTGATATGTTTTCCTTCCAAGCAGATGTATTCCAGGGATAGGGGCTGGGGGATGGGAACATATTTTTGTTCTTCCACCGCTAAGGAGAGATTATAGGGCTCCCCCACACCGGCCACGTCCCAAATGACGACGGGATCCTTCACTCCTTTGGGTTGCACGGTTCTGTTCCCGTTAACGTGAACCCGATCGCCAGCGGCCTCTAGGGTAGTGGAGGAAATGAAAATTTGTCCCCCGGTGGTGTAGGACTCAATACGATAGGTGAGGTTAACTTGTGCTCCCACCACGCCATACTTGGTGCGCTTTTCAGAACCAATGTTGCCCACTACCACTTCGCCGGTATTGATGCCAATGCCCATTTCTAAAGGTTGTAGCCCCAATCCCGTCACCTGTTGATTTACTTCCCGTAGGGCCAGTTGCATTTCCACCCCACAGGCCACCGCCCGCAGCGCGTCGTCTTGCTGGGAAGTGGGAGCCCCAAATAGCACCAAAATGCCGTCCCCCATAAATTCGTCAATGGTGCCGCCATGGTGGGTAATGACATCGGCCATTTTGCCAAAGTAGATATTTAAAACCTTAACCACTTCCTCGGGGTTTAATCCTTCGGAGGTGCTAGTAAATCCCCTTAAATCTGAAGTAAGGATAGTGATGGGACGGCGATCGCCTCCCATTTTTAGTCCTTCGGGGTTTTCCAGTAGGGTGGCCACCACTTGATCGGTCAAATAACGGCCAAAAGTGTTGCGGACTTGGACCCCAGCCCGGGCCATCCAGGTGACAATAAATACCCCCGATCCTAATAAACCCAACATGGGGGGAATAACGGGCAACCACCACCCAGCCAGCAATGCGCCATAGCTAATGGCCAGTAACGCTCCTAAGCTGCCCACAATGGCGGCGATCGGCAACCATTGCCCTCCGGAACGACGGGTAGCATAGCGTAACTGCCAGGTAATCACCGCTCCGAAAAAAGACCAGAGCCCTACCCAAAGCCATTCCACCGGTTCAGACCAACTTTTCAGGAGGGGTTGACCTTCCATGCCAGCGTTAAGGATTTGGCTGATGATATTGCCGTGGATCTCCACCCCCGGCACGGCTCTGGACAAACCAAAAGTACTGCTATTGGGGGTGAAATATAAATCCTTGAAGCTTTCCCCCACCTTACCCAAGAGGATGATTTTGCCCTTGCCCCAATCCGCCGGCAGTTTATCCTCCAACACATCAGTGAGGGAAACTTTGGGAAAAGTGGATTGATAATCAATCAGTAATTGAAAGCCCCCATCATCCGCTCGAATATAACCACCGCTGTCCGACTGGAGAGGGGAAAATGTCACTTGGTTTAGGCGAAAGTCATCACTGCCCTCCCGCACCGGTTCCGGATAAATTTTTAGGCTATCTAAAAAATGCAGAGCCAGATGTAGCCCAAAGCTGTAATGGGGTTCCCCGTCCCGCACCAAATAAATAAAGCCCCGGCGGACAATATTGTCGGCATCAATGATCAAATCATTGGCTCCGACTTGATTATTTTCCTTCAACAATGGTGGGGGATTAACGGTTTCAATGCCCGGTTTACCCGCTACCTTCTCAATGCCCACCAAATTAGGGGTACTGGTGAATACTGCCGCTAACTCGTCTGTGCCCGGTGGCATGGGTAAATCCCGGTAGAGATCCAGCCCGATCGCCGCTGGTTGTTGGGCCTTCAGCTTGGTCAGAATTTTGGCCAGCAGTTGATCATCAATGATGGGGGTGTTGAGGTAGGTGACGTCCTGTTCATCAATGCCGACAATGACAATGCGGTCATCTTCGTGCCTTGGTAAAAGCCTTACCCCAGCATCGTAGCTCTGCCATTCCAGCACCTGTAAAAGCCCTGTAAAGCGGAGCAAAATCACCATGGCCGTCACAGCAGGGGTCGCAATCCAAATACCCCGGGATTGCCAAACAAACCTTTTCCAAGCTGACGGTATGGTCCAACCCATTAATGTTCTCTGGTATTTCCTTTAGTTTTCTCCGGTGGTCAGTTAGCAGAGGCGGAAGTTTTGACCATTTGGCAACATTCCACCACGGGGGCCTCCGCCCAGGTTTTAAATCCCCCCGACTCCAGAAATTCCTGCCATTCTTCGGGTTCCTCCTTGGCGATCGCCGCTAGGGCATTCAGGGCATCCAACCACAGGCCCTGTTCCGCATAAAATGCCGCCTTTGCTAGGGAAGAATCAGGCTTAGTGGGGGAAGGAGCTAGGGGAGTATAGTTCACTGTCAGCTCCACTGTGAGATTATCTGCGGCGTTATTGGCATCACAAATAAGGGTCAAAGTAACGTTATAAAAATCATCCTTAATGGCATTATCCGGCAAGGTAACAGGGAAACGAACAATGCCCCCTTCCTTCGACACAGCGAAAGTCGTTTGATTTTGCGCCTTAGTAATGGGGTCTGCCAACTGTACCTTGGCTGTCACCTCCGACTGGGGAGGCACATAGGCATAGATAAAAGTTTCTTTGTTGGCGGTATTGTGGAAGCCGCTGCCTTGGTTATAATCACCGGGAATTAAAAGCTGAAAGGGTAAGTTAGCCTTGGTTAAACAACTACCACCGCTAGTTTGTCTGACTCCCCCACCCCCACTGGTGGCCGTTTGTCCTCGGTCAGTATTTGCTTGAGGAAACTTTAGGGCTATTAACTGGGAGGAAGATTTAACCGTGGAGCCATAGGAGGGGGAAATACCAAAGGGGAAAGCGAGGGCTAAACCCATCAATCCAGCAAAAAGTAACTTTCCTGGGCGGTTAGACATAATTAACGCTGCCTGGGCAGGACAAAGGGCAAAAACAGAGTCATTTTTACCCAAGATAACAAACTATCTACCCCTTACTTTTGTAAATGCCGGTTAAAAAATTGGCTCAGTTCCCTAAAAACCTCTGCCGATTCCGGTGTGTCAAATTCGTAGAGATATTCAGCATGGGAAAGACCTTCAAATAGCTGTAAATCCACCGGCACCTTGTTTTGTCTCAGTTTTCTTTGTAGTCGGGCCGTGTCGCTCAGCAATAAATCTCTAGTACCACTAATGAGTAGGGTAGGAGGTAAACCAGCTAAATCATTGTAAATAGGTGAAATAAGCGGATGGGTGAGGGGTAATTCTCCCGCATAAAGTCGGGCCAAACCTTCAATCAGACCGTCGTAGCTAATGGCAGTGCGGTCAACATATTCATTGGTGAAGTGGGTATCTCCAGTTTTGGTTAAATCTACCCAGGGGGACAAAGGGGCGATCGCCGCTGGTAGGGGCAAATTAAGTTGCCGCAGTTGACAAACCAGGGCTAGCAATAAACCGCCCCCCGCAGAGGTACCGAACAGGGCTAACCGATTAACATCATGGGTTTTCACCAACTCCTGCCACATGACCAAAGCATCTTCCAATGCCGCTGGAAAAGGGTAATTGGGTGGCTGACGGTAATCAATACTAATTACTCCCACCTGACCGTAGTGGGCCGCTAAGACTGCTTCCCCCGTCCCCAGTTCTCCGCCGGCCAAAGCGTAACCGCCCCCGTGGAGATGCACCCAAATTCTTTGGCTATTTTCCGGACTAATGATTGGAGGAGTCACTCGATAAACATTTACCCCGGCGATGCTTTTCTTGGTCAACGTCACCGGAAATTGTTGCCGTAATTTTTGCCATAAAACTTGGCTAGCTTGGTCATAGGCGGCAATGAGAGTTTGCCAGGCTGGTTTATCCTCCAGAGGCGGGATATTTTTGATTGCTTCCATGGCCCCTTGCAACGATTGGGCGATCGCCTTTTTTAAGGCTGGGCTAACGCTGGCCGGTACGGGCAAGGAACGGGACGGCAATGGGCGAGGGGCATAAACCATGGTTTGGTCAGAAACAAAACAATTTTTCTATTAAGTTTTATCAAGCTTAATGGCAAAATTTAACTTTAAAATTAACTTCAAAATCTGTTGGACATAATGGCGTAACTTAAACTGGGGATAAACCAGCTTTGGCTATGGAAAAGTCTCTGTACAATGGTCCAATGTTAACCAAATATACACAGTGGAATACCAATTATGACTAACCAACCCAACCAAGTGGATCCAGAAAGCAGAAATTGGGCCATGATCGCCCATCTGAGCACCTTTGCCGGCTACTTGATCCCTTTTGGTAACATCATCGGTCCTTTGGTGGTGTGGCTAATGAAAAAAGATGAGTCCGAATTTGTTAATGATCAGGCTAAGGAAGCGTTAAATTTCCAAATTAGTATCTTAATTTATGTGATTGTTTCCGCCGTCTTGATTCTCTTATTAATTGGCATTCCCCTTTTAATTGGTGTTTTGATTTTTGACTTAGTAGTAACAATTATGGCGGCCATTAAAGCCAATGAAGGAATCCGGTACCGCTATCCCCTCAAAATCACCTTTATCAAATAGTTGCTCAACAAATAAGTAGATTAACTGATGACTTATCAGCAGCTTGTTGACTGTCGGTTAAAGTTTACTTAAGTCTTTGAACTACTAGCGTTAGAACTTATTTGAAAAGTTTTATTCTGCCCCCTAAATCTCCTCACTAAAGCTCCGGCAATACTGGGGGTCTTTTGTAAGAGTTCCCCCCTTTCTAAGGGGGGCTAGGGGGGATTAAACAGCCAAAACTCAACTTTTTAAAAAGGCTCTTAAGCTTGAATTAATTAACTTGCCAAAACCTTAGTTGGTAAATAATGTTCAACAAAATCTACCACGGTACTTAATCCAGTGGCTGTTTTCAAGTTAGTAAAGACAAAGGGTTTTTCCCCCCGCATTTTTTTTGCATCCCGATCCATGATTCCCAAATCTGCCCCCACCATCGGTGCTAAATCAATCTTATTAATCACCAATAAATCTGATTTGGTAATGCCTGGGCCGCCCTTACGGGGAATTTTGTCCCCCGCCGCTACGTCAATGACATAGAGGGTTAAATCCACCAATTCCGGGCTAAAGGTGGCTGCTAAATTATCTCCCCCACTCTCCAAAAACACCATATCCAGGGGCATAAAACGGGCCTCTAAATCGGCGATCGCCGCTAGGTTGAGACTAGCATCTTCTCGAATGGCCGTGTGGGGACACCCTCCAGTTTCTACCCCAAGGATGCGATCGGGGGTGAGGGCTTCCGCTCGGACTAAAAATTGGGCATCTTCCTGAGTGTAAATATCGTTAGTGACCACAGCCAATTGATATTTTTGCCTCAAGGCTTTGCAGAGGGCTTCCAAAAGGGCCGTTTTGCCAGAGCCCACAGGGCCAGCAATGCCAATGCGGAGGGGAGTTTGAGCCATGGTACTAAATGGTACTAACAGGAAAAAAATATGAAGATAGGCTTTCAGTGTACCGTCTAATTTATATTTTCTTCCGTTGATTTGCCGGGGCAGGGTTGGTTAGGCCGATGTTAGAATTTATTTATGGGCAAAAGTTCTGTATCTCTCTCAATGCTTTGTCGCAAGGGCTTTTAGTCGCTGAGAAAACTCCAGAAATTTTGAACTCCCTAAGCCTCACTATCAGATAATTTCAGCGTTCTGAGAAAGTTTCTTGCCTACCGCCATTACCCCAGCTAACCCCTACTTCGGAATATCTGCGAACTTTTGTGACTTTTTACCAGCGCAGACTGCACGTTTTACTGATTGAAGATCAGCAATGCCAGGTGGAATTGCTCAAGGTTTTACTGGAAAGTCAATCTTTTTTTGCGGTACAGCTCCAGGTGACCCGGACCCTAGCCCAGGGCGTTAATCGCCTCCAGAGTGGTATTTTCGACACCATTTTACTAGATTTATTTTTACCCGATGGCCAGGGGATTGAAGCCTTGAGGACCGTGCAGAAGTTTGCGCCCCATATTCCCATTATTGTGCTAACGGCGGCCACAGACTTAAACATGGGTTTGGCGGCCTTACAAAAGGGAGCGGAGGATTATTTAGTTAAGGAACACCTGCGGGAAAGTCAGATTGCCAAATCAATTCTCTATGCTTTGGAAAGGAAAAAAGCTCGGCGAGAATTGCAGGTACAGATTGAACGGGAACGATTAATGGCCCGCATTCTGGAAGAAATTCGCCAGTCCTTGGATTTATCGGTTATTTTGCAGACCACTGTGGATGAGGTACGTAAATTTCTCCAGGCAGACCAAGTGGTTATTTACCGTTGCTATTCCCCCAGGGCAAGCAGAATTCTGGTGGCGGCCCCGAGTTCTTCCCTCCCAGCCAATGGCGATCGCCGTCATATCCCCGAGCGGGGACCGGATTCCAACGGTGAACCAACGGAACCGATTCCTTGCCAAACTATCAATTCCCTCCGTCAACTTCCCCTGGACGAAATAACCTTGGGGCCCAGGGCTAAAGACGGGGTGCTTATAATCCCTATCCGGCCCCAAAAGCCCCATCAAGAGGATTGCCTTTGGGGGCAATTGGTTGTCCGGGTCGGAGACCAAAAACGGTCATGGTTGCCCTGGGAAATAGAATTTTTGTGCCATCTCAGCAGTCAAGTGGCGATCGCCATTCAACAATCGGCCCTATTTGCCCAAGTGCATTACCTAGCTAACATGGATGGGCTCACAGGCATTGCTAATCGCCGCTATTTAGACCACTTTTTAGAGCAACAATGGCAAAAATTGGCCAAGCATCATCAATATCTCAGTTTAATTTTGTGCGACATCGATTTTTTTAAACAATATAACGACACCTATGGTCATTTAGAAGGGGATGAATGCTTAAAAAAAGTAGCCAATTTGCTCAAAAAAGTAATGCGTCGGGGAACGGATTTAACGGCCCGTTATGGGGGGGAAGAATTCGCCCTGGTATTACCCCAAACCAACAAGCAAGGCTGTCAAAATGTGGTAATTCATCTCCAAAGTGTGTTTAAACAGGCCCAAATTCCCCACCGCAGTTCCATTATCCAACCCTATCTCACCCTCAGCATTGGTAGTGCCACCATGGTGCCGCTCCCTAATGTACCACCAAAACAGTTAATTGACTGGGCAGATCAGGCTTTATTTAAAGCGAAAAAAGCTGGTCGTAACTGTCACTTTAGTTTTGCCGATTAATTTGGTAAAGATAATACTGCTCTTCTTGAATAAAGCTATGGCGAAATTCTGCCAAGGGAGTAATGCTTAAACCGGGCTGGCTTACTTCTAAAGGAGTGTTTAAAATCAGAATTATCGGTGGGCTTAGCTTAAGTCCCAATTGTTGATCAATTTGTTGCAAAATTTGCTGTTGATTCACTTCCTGTCGTTCGGCGGTAAAAATCACAAAACTACCTAAAGCGCGACTTTCTGGATAATAAATTTTTCTGTTTAAGTGGGCAGCAATGGGACTGGCCATAAAATCGTTACTGCCTACTAAAGTTGCTTCTTGTAGGCCTTGATCAACTAAATAATTGGCCACTGCTCGACTAGCAGAATAGGGCAAAAGTAAGTCCCTGCCGTATCCTACTAAACCGCCGATTAATTGACAAACTAAAATTAAAGTAAATAAATAAGGGACTAGTTTTTGACTCCATTGTTTAGCCCTAGATAGAACTTTTTCTTTCAACAGGGGATTGGGAGAGAGGTAAAACTTCAACCAATAACTAGCAATTAAAACCAAATATAGACTGCCAAAATGCCGAGGAGCTCCCAAAAATCTACCGTAGGTAAATAGTAAAATAGCGCCACTGCCCAACCAATAAAATAATAAAATCAGTGGATAATCGCTAAAATATAAGGACCAAATTGTGAACAGGATGAGGGAAAAAATGCTGAAAATTCCCAGATCCAACGGTCGGCGATCGGAAGGGACTAAAATCGTAATGTAACCATTCCAAACTCGGCTCAATGCTTGCCCTAAACGATACCAATCCCATTGCAAAATCCATTGGTCTGCCCCACCATGGAGGGTGCTGTCCCCTGGTTGTACCATTACCACCACCGACAGGGCCACAGCCGCAGCGAAGAATAAAATACTAAGCAACCTGTCCCACCAAGGGGCCTGTAACGTCACTCCCAAGGGTTTTTGCCAAATCCATTCCCCCCCCAAGGCGATCGCCAAGCAGACACTAATCATGAGGGCATAGGCATTGCTGTTGGCCATGAAGGCTAAACAGAAAGCCAGAGGTAAATAGGTTTGCTTTCTGCGGGGAAATAGGGCACAAAAGGCGAACAATCCCAGTAATCCCAACGCATAGTTACGACTGATCAGTAAATATTCATAAAAAGGCAAATAGCCAAGGGAGAAAATTAACTTTTGCCAACGGGGAAAGGGGCTGTAACGCAGAAAAACGGCGATCGCCGCCATGGCCAGAGCGAGATGAAATAGCTGCATGGCCAGCAAGTTGGGGGTCAGTTGATTCAACAACCAGAGCAACCCATACCAAAGCAGGGGATGGCCTTCGTAGCGCACATTACGCCAAAAATCAGCAAAATCAACACTATCCCGGCCAATTAGCCAGCCATTGACCTCATCCCGCCAAGGAGCATGGTTTAACGTCCCTATCAGCCCCAGGCAAAAAATGCCCAGCCAGAGCCACCATTCAAAGTGCGGCAGGCGATCGAGACGATGGGCAAGATTTAGTTTGGCCATGGAGAAGGGGTTTAATTTGTTGGCTGGACACCGTAAATCAGCATTACCAATAGGGGTGTGGCTAGGGTGAGGATAACAGTCAAAGGAGCGCCAATGCGGGCAAAATCTGTAAAACGGTAACCCCCAGGGCCATAGACCATGGTGTTGGTTTGGTAGCCAATGGGGGACATAAAGCTATTGGAAGCGGCAAAGGTAACCACAAACATAAACGCTAACGGATTTAAACCCAAGCTTTGGGCCACTTGGAAGGCAATGGGTAACATCAACACCACGGTGGCATTGTTGGACAAAATTTCCGTTAGCAGAGCTGTGGCAAGATAAAACAAGAGCAATAGAGCGTAGCCAGAAAGGTGGCCTCCTGCATCGGCCAAAAAGCTAGCAAACCAGGCGGTGGTGCCGGAATTTTCCATGGCAGTGCCTAGGGGAATTAACCCTGCCAACAGAAAAATCACATCCCAACGGATAGCACCATAAATTTCCCCCGGCTTCAGGCAACCACTAATCACCATGGCCATTACCCCGGCCCAACTGGTGACGCTAATGGGCAAAATATCCAATCCTGCGATGACAATGACCAAAGCCACAATGGCGATCGCCGTTTTGGCCTTATCAAGACGGAGATTATCCAAGGGTTTTTCTTCCAATACCAACAATTCCCTAGTAGTCTGCAAACCAAGGAAACTTTCCCTAGGTCCCTGGAGTAGTAGTAAATCGCCAAACTTGAGGCGCACCTTTCCCAAGCGCTGGCGAATTAATTCCTCCCCCCGGCGAATGGCAATCACTGTGGCGTTATAGCGTTGACGAAAGCGTAAATCCTTCAGGGTGGAACCAATTAAACGGGAGTTAGAGAGAATTAACACCTCCGCCACCTTTTCTTCGGAAGATTCCAGAGGCCCTGCATTATTGGTTTCGGCGCTAACAAATTGCACATCGGCCAGGATTTCAATACCTCGTTCGTCCTTAATTCTGAGTAAATCTTCCCGCCCCGCCCGCACCAGCAAAATATCCCCCATGGTCAACACCCGATCCGCCAACGGTTGGGGAAAATGGGTATCGTTATGGATAATTTCCAACACATCAATGTCAAATTTACGCTGAATTTCGCTCTGCCGCAGGGTTTGACCAATCAGGCTAGAACGGGGAGGAATAATAATTTCGCTGACATAGTCTTTAATTTGATACTCCGCCGCCACATTGCCATCGGAAATATTACGTCTAGCCGGTAAGAGTATCGGGGCCGCTAGGACAATGTAGATCAAACCAACACTGAAAGTGAGTAAGCCCAGGGGAGTGAATTGGAAAATGCTAAACCCCTGGCCAGTCAATTTTTCTGCCAAACCGCTGGCAAGAATATTGGTGGAAGTACCCAGGAGGGTAATCATTCCCCCCAGAATGGTGGCGTAGGAGAGGGGAATTAATAGTTTGGAAACGGAGATTTGTCTTTGCCTGGCCCACTCTTCAATGATGGGCAAAAAGATCGCCACGATCGCCGTGTTGTTGAGAAAGGCAGAGCTGGGGCCGACGATAAACCCCATCAGTAAAAGTTGTCTGCGTAAACTATCGCCGCCAAATTTGATCAGGCTATCGCGAATAATTTGGATAATGCCGGTGCGGGTAATGCCGTAGCTTAAAATAAACATGGCCATGATGGTGACGGTGGCGGAATTGCTAAACCCCGCAATCCCCTCCGTGGGGGTGACCAAACCCAACACCATTAAAATTACAGCCACCAGAATGGCGGTGGTGTCGATGGGTAACCACTCCAACACAAACATCACCAGCGCAAAAACAATAACTGCCAGAGTGAGGGGAATTTGATAGTCTGCCAGCCAGGTTTGCAAAAAGGCCATAGTTATCCCAAAAGATGATTAAACAAATTCTTCCCCATTGCCAGCGAGTTCACAAGAGGAAATAGTCCGATAACAATGCGTGTCATTCTGTGTGGTTACTACGGCCAAGACAATGCTGGGGATGAAGCCCTTTTAGTCTGTTTGCTGCAAATGCTTCCTGCGACGGTGGAGCCAGTGGTGCTCTCCGCCAATCCCCAGGTCACCACAGCGAGATACGGTGTTAAAGCCCACTACAACCGAGACTGGGGCAAAATTTGGCAGCTTTTGGGTCAATGTGACGGTTTTATCTGGGGGGGAGGCAGTTTGATGCAGGATGTGACCAGCGTGGTTAGTCCCCTATACTACGGTGGTTTGATGGCGATCGCCCAGATGCGGCGTTTAAAAACCATTGCCTGGGCCCAGGGCATTGGCCCCCTTAGAAGGCCGCCGTTGCGCTGGTTTACCCAACAGGTGCTCCGGGGTTGTAGCGGCATCAGCGTACGGGATCAAGCTTCTTTGCAATTAGTTAAACAATGGGGCTTAAAGGCTTTTTTAGCGGCGGATCCGGTGTGGTCTTTAGCCGCTGAAAATGCGTCTTCTTCCCCCAGCCCTTTGCCCATGGTGGCGGTGAATTTGCGGGCCCATCCTTTGTTAACCTTGGAACGCTTGGCGGTCATTACCGAAGCCCTAAGGGATTTTCAACACCAGACCCAAACCCATGTGCGGCTCATTCCCCTACAAAAATCCCAGGATTTGGCCATTGCCGAAGCGATCGCCGTGGAATTGCCGGGGAGTCATGAAATTCTTTACCGCCCCGACCCCAGGGAATGTAAAGGTTTGTTCCGGGGGGCGGAATTCACCATTGGCATGCGGCTCCACAGTTTAATCATGGCCGCGGCGGAGGGCAGTGCCTGCTTTGCCCTTAGTTATGACCCTAAAGTTAGTCGTTTAATCGCAGAGGTGGGACTACCGGGCCGGGAATTGGCGGATTTACCCAGGGATAGCAACGAACTCAGCCAGGTTTGGCAGGGACATTTCCGGCAAAGACAACCCTCTACCGGGGTAGAGTTCTTGCAAAAATCTGCCCTTCAGCATCAAACTTTGTTGCAGAAAATTTTTGTTGACTAGCTTTTCGGGTGGGAGTGTGGTATCTATAATAGCCCGAGGCAAAACATTGCCTATTTCACCAGCCTTACTGCGGAACCTTAAGCTTTATTTAACTATTGCGGTGGTTCCAAAGCCCGAATATATCGCAAGATAGATTGCAAGCAGATGGGACTGTCCTAGGCTATTACATAACCTGTGGTCTGCCTGAATTTGTCTACGGGACTTCAGTCCTAGAATGGTTGCAAAGTTTTAGTTGCTCGGACTGGGCTCCATTGTTGCCCCTGGCCGAAACCGCCGATGTTTGGGTGTGTGGAATAAAAAGTTAGTCCTCCTATCCATTGTCATTCAGCGACGACGGAGTTGGACGGATTGTTGCAATGGCCGTAGTGAGAATTTTGGCTGAGCTTAGCTAGCCAACCCGAAATAGAGTCCAAATTTTATAAATTTTTTTCCGTCCCCCATGAGTCAAACTAACTACTATCAGAATCTTTTAAATTTTCTCCGCCAAGACCTTTCCCTGCCGGCAGAATCCCTGGCGATCGCCGAGCGCACCGCTTGCAACGCCATTGACAATAGTAACAATCTACCCATTATTCTCTGGCAGTATGGGCTAATTAGTTTGGAAGAATTAGACCGGATTTTCGACTGGCTCGAAAAGTTTTAGTAGGGCCATCGCCATGGCGACGATCGCCGAGATTAATGACAAACTCCGCCGGGGTAAAGCTACGGTTTGGACGGCAGAACAGGTTAAAGCCCAGGTGGCAGAACTGGGGGTGGCCAAGGTGGCGGCCATGGTAGACGTGGTCTGCACAGGAACTTTTGAACCAATGGAATCCTCCGGGGCGGTGATCAACCTTGGACAAACGGACCCGCCGATTAAAATTCGTCAATGCTGGCTAGATGGCATTCCGGCCTACGCTGGCTTTGGAGCAGTGGATTTATATTTAGGAGCAACAGCGGCGGCAGACATTACCAACACTGGCGATAATCCCAACGAAGGGGACGGGGTGGCGGAAAGGGGCGGCGGCCATATCATTGAAGATCTCATTGCTGGTAAGAGTATTCCCCTGCGGGCTGTGGGCCAGGGCACCGACTGCTATCCCCGCACTACCTTGGAAACGGTGATTAGCACCGACCGAATTAATCAGTTCTACCTCTACAATCCCCGCAATCTTTACCAAAATTTTATCGTGGGCGTCAACGGTGGCGATCGCCTGTTATACACTTACCTGGGGCCCCTGCAACCCCGCTTGGGCAATGCGGTTTATTCCAACCCAGGCGCCATTGGTCCCCTGTTTAACGATCCTCTCCTCCAGGCGATCGGCATTGGCACCAAAATCTTCCTGGGGGGCGGTGTCGGTTACATTGCCTGGGAAGGCACCCAACATTTTCCTCTGCAAAAACGTTTGCCCAACCACACCCCCATCGGCCCGGCGGCTACCCTAGCCCTCATTGGGGATGCCAAACAAATGGATGCCCATTGGGTGCGAGGTTGTTATCTAAAAAACTATGGTCCTTCTTTAATGTTGGGGGTGGGGGTGCCCATTCCTGTGTTGAATGAACAGGTAATTGAGCAATGTGCTGTCAAAGATGAGGACATCGTGGCTCCGGTGGTGGATTTTTCCATTCCCCGTCGGGTCAGGCCCACCTTTGGTTTGGTTACCTACGGCCAACTCAAAAGCGGCAAAATTACCATCGAAGGCAAAACGGTGCGGGTGGCTCCCTTGGCCAGCATTGCCCGCTCCAGGGAAGTGGCGGAAACCCTCAAAGCTTGGCTAGACGCTGGCACCTTTGCCCTCACGGAACCGGTGGCTCCCCTGCCCACCGACCGCATGTTTCTCGCCCAGGACCCCATCGGCAATTTGTCGATTTAGGTTAACCATGGTTTGGTTTGAAAAAAATGAATTTTCCCTAGAGTGCAATCAAGTCTTAGCTGAAATTAAGAATGCACCACCCGATGGTCTGGGTTAATTAAGCGGAAAAACTTTTGCTTCAACTGGCGATCGAACACTTCCCATTTGAGTTTGGTATATTCCGCCTGGTCATTGCATCCTGTTAGGAAGCCCACCGGAATTTCAAAGCCGCCGGCCATATCCCGGCCACCGCCATAGTAGCGTCCTGTACCATCCATGCCGAGACTATCTTTTAAAAATTCATCGGGGTCTAGGGTCAACTTATTGGTGCGGAGGGAACCAATGACCAACTCAATATCATTGGCCCGGTCATGGACAATACCGTAAACCAAAGCAGTGTGTACGTTCTCCTCTGAAACCAAAAAGTCCGCCGCTTGGGGAATGGCGTCCCGTTCTTCGTAGCGGAGATAACCTACCCCCGCCAAAGAAAAGTTATTTTGTACGACTCGGTTTTGCAAAGACCGCTCTATTACTTCCATCACCCGTTTGGAGCGGGCTGATTGTAACACCGCATTGAGTAACTGGGCATCATAAATGCGACTGAGGTAGGCTGCCGCCATAAACTCCGCTTCCTGGGCCTGAAGTAAATTGATGGTGTCAGAACGCAGTCCATGCATCAAGGCCGTGGCGCATTTTACGTGGGTGGGGTTACTGCTGTTGAAATCCAACATGCCCCCCTGGAGATATTCCGTCAAAATGGTGGCAGTGGAACGACTGCTGGGACGAATATCCACAAAGGCACCTTCCGCTTCTACCTCGTCCTGCGGACTATGGTGATCAATAATCACCACAACGGGAATATTAGCTTCCTGTACTAAAGGCATCAGTTGACTATTGGTGCCCTGGCTATCCACCAGCACACAGCCTTGGTAATCAGAGAGGTCAATATCCTTGAGCATTTGCGGCCCCCAGCGCTTGGCAGGCAGGCCGGTTAACTTCACTAAAGCAATATTTTCCTGGTGGGAAAGGGTGCCTGCATAGACAATATCGCACTGAATTTCGTACTGGGCTGCAATCAGTTGAAATGCCCAGGCACTAGAGAGAGCGTCAGGGTCAGGAAAGTCCTGGATGACCAAAATCAACCGTTGCCCCTGGTGCCCTTCCAAGTGATGCTGGAGTTTGATAATTTGGGCTGTGTTAGCGGCGGGGATACGGGGAGAGACGACGTCGGCGGAGGCAATACTCCTCTGGGCGCTGATCTGCTGAGGGGAAGAAACAATGCTGGATTCCGGGACAGAAAGAGAAGGACTGTTACCAGGCTGGGAGGAAACAGAAGCCATTGCCAAAAACTAAGATAGGAGAGGGTATTAAATAGATCATAACATTGAGTCCAAACACCCCCATCCATGGGTGGAATCTGTCAGGTTCCAACCATTTTCCCCCTGGAGTGACAGAGGAAATTATCAGGAAATAAATGGGTTACCGATGCTCACTAAGATGCTTACTAAATAGTTACCAAGGACTACTAAGCATAGTGAAGGATGCCCAGTAGTAAGGAGCCGAAAAATTCGTTTGCCCCAGATTGATTAGGGATGGGGGTAAGGCGATCGCCCCCCGGGAAATGCCCGATTGTTCCAGTCCAGCAGTTAATTCTCCTCGGAGCATTTTCAGTTGGGCTTGGCGCAGGGCTTCGGCCTTGGTGGAAGTTTGACCCAATTGACGGTAGAACTCAGTCATCAGCACTAGGGTAGCAGCATCGTCTACGTTCCAAAAACTGGCGACGGCCGATTTAACCCCGGCTTTGAGGGCTAGGCCAGCAAAACCCAGTTCCGCTTGGTCGTCCCCGAGGGCGGTTTGGCAAGCACTGAGCACCAATAATTCCACCGCTGAAGATTGCCAATTTATTTGACTGACTTTGTTTAAAGCCAATTTATCGTTCCAAAATTCGATATAGGAGTTGGCTGGTTTACCGGAGCGGAAGGAAGAATGGGTGGCTAAATGAACAATGCTGGGACGTTTTTGCTCTAGCTCCTTTTGCAGGCGATCGACCGTAAAATCCTGGTTGAGGAAGGTTTCTGCCTGCCAACGGTCTGCCGCCGGACGATTGATTGCCATTTCCCAGACAATATTTTCCAATTCCACTGGCACTGCCGGCAAAGGACTTTGGTCAGCAAACTCCGATGCCCCCATGGCCAAAATATTGCCGGGCTGGAGTGGTTTATAGTTACTGTCAATTAAATTGAAAGCCGGAATGTTGGTCAGGCTATATTTCTCCAGGAGATATTCCTCCCCATCAAATAGGGCCGCCATGGGTAAACCCCGCACCCCATTGCCCAGACAAAAGAGCAGGGTGTCAATGCCTTGGGCTTCTAGGGTTTCAGCATAGGGGGCAATAATCCATTGGTACAATTGCTGGGATGCCTCCCGGCGATTGACGGTTTGGGAGAGTTGCAATTCCCGCTGAAAAGTTGACACCACAGGCCTTAATACCGCCTCCGGTACGTCATGCAAATCCACCACAATGGGGTCTAGGTCAGGGGTGACTAGTACTAAATGTAAAAATTCTTTTTCCGGAATAATCCACAACACTGCTGGTTTTTTGCCGGTTTCTGCCGTGATTTTCTGCAGAGTAAGGGCAATATCTTCTGGGGTTTGGGTCACTTCGGCCAGACTTTCACCAAAATAGGCGGCAAACTCCTGTTCCCGGGCTTTTTCCATGGCGACAATTTTTTCGCTCAGGGTTTGGGCAAAGGCGGGGGCCATACTGAAACTAGCCAAGGTCAATCCCATGCCCACCGCCATCAATTTGTTCAGCAAAGATCTCGACAAACCCCGGCGATCGCCAGAAGCTGATTGGCCCATAGCCCTGCTGTGTGTGGTAGTTTTCATTTTTAGTCCCCTTGGTTTGGGGCGATTCCTGATTAAGATTTTCTTTGACTACGGTGGGAATCACTACCCTTCAACATTACTAGTTGATTTTCCCAGAAATTATGCCAATTCTGGAGATTCCTTTGTTATCTTCGTAGGTAATTAGAAAATTCTATAAACCCAGCCCTTACCATCATAATGTCGGAACTTAGCCTGGCCCATCAGGATTACCCCGTTGACGACCTCGAACAATTATTAAGTATTCTGCCCAAACCCATCCAAGCCATCATCGCCGAACACCCCCAGCGGCAACAGTTAGTGGAAGTAGTCATGGACCTAGGGCGCTTACCGGAAGCACGTTTTCCCGGCACTGCAGTCTATTTGGGCCATGAACCGATCGCCAAGGAGGATTTACAGTACGCCATTGACCGGGTAGGGCTATTTAGCAGTGATAACCGGGCTGGCATTGAAAGGACCCTGCACCGCATCAGTGCCATCCGCAACCGCACCAACGAAATTATCGGCTTGACCTGTCGGGTAGGCCGGGCGGTGTTCGGCACCATTAACCTCATCCAAGACCTGGTGGAAACAGGGGAATCGTTACTGCTGCTCGGGCGACCGGGGGTGGGAAAAACCACTGCCCTACGGGAAATTGCCCGGGTACTAGCGGATGATTTGCACAAACGGGTGGTGATCATCGACACTTCCAACGAAATTGCTGGGGACGGGGACATTCCCCATCCGGCGATCGGTCGGGCCCGGAGAATGCAGGTGGCTAGGCCAGAACTGCAACATCAGGTGATGATTGAGGCAGTGGAAAACCATATGCCGGAAGTGATCGTCATCGACGAAATTGGTACGGAATTGGAAGCTTTAGCTGCCCGCACCATTGCCGAACGGGGAGTGCAGTTGGTGGGCACAGCCCACGGTAACCGTCTAGAAAATTTGATTAAAAATCCCACCCTTTCCGACCTGGTGGGGGGTATCCAAGCAGTGACTCTTGGGGATGAGGAAGCCCGGCGGCGGGGTTCCCAAAAAACTGTGCTGGAAAGGAAAGCTCCCCCGACTTTTTCCATGGCGGTGGAGATGTTGGAGCGGCAAAAATGGACTATCCACAGCGATGTGGCCTTGACCATTGATAATCTGTTGCGGGGCCGGCCTCCGGTGGAACAGTTGCGGTATATGAATGAGCAAGGGGAGCTACAAATCGAAACGGTGGAAGCCCAGCCCCAGGAAAGAACGCCCCAACCCCCTCCCTATTTTTCCTTGGGTTTAGTGGACGATCGACAGTTGCGCCCAAGACCTACGGGTTTACGTTCCACTGGGCGGATGAAACCCCAAGCTCCCCTCCATGCCAACGCTGACCAAGTGCGAGATTTTGAGCGGTTACTGGAGCAGTCCTGGCAACAGTGGGAAGGAGATGATGAACCAAAGATCCGGGTGCCGGGGCCCAACGGCGAAGATTTACCGGTTTATGTTTATCCCTATGGCGTCGGGCGATCGCAGTTAGACCAGGTGATTGATATCTTGCAATTACCGGTGGCGGTTACCAAGGATGTACACCAGGCCGATGCAGTGTTAGCCCTGCGTTCCCACGTCAAGGGCAACCAAAAATTACGACAGATGGCCAAGGGCATCCAGGTGCCTATTTATGGGGTTAAATCCAACACCATTCCCCAAATTAGCCGGGCCCTGAAACGGATTTTGGGCATGGATGAACCCCACAAAGCCGAAGCGGCGGATCTACGTTTGTTCACCCGCAGTGGCAGTAACGACGAATTGGAAGCGCTGGAGGAAGCCAGGTTAGCTGTGGAGCAAATTGTCATTCCCACAGGGCAACCGGTGGAGCTGCTACCCCGATCGCCCCATGTGCGGAAAATGCAACATGAACTGGTGGAACATTACCGTTTGCAGTCGGATAGCTTTGGCGATGAACCCAACCGTCGCCTAAGGATTTATCCTGCTTAGTTGGGTTAACAGTTGCGCTGTGGCCTGGGTGGGATTGGTGGTCTCCATGATGGCCCGGACGATCGCCACCTGGGTTGCCCCGGCCTCCATTACTTCCCCTAAGTTCTCCCCGTCAATGCCGCCAATGGCAAACCAAGGGACCGGAGAGTTGGTGACCGCATACTGCACATACTCCAAACCAGCGGGTTTTTTCCCAGCTTTAGTAGGAGTGGCATAGACAGGGCCCACGCCAATGTAGTCTGCTCCTTCGGCGATCGCCTTGGCCATTTCTTCTGGATTGGTGGTGGAGCGACCAATGATTTTATCAGGGCCCAATAGTTGACGAGCCACCGCTATGGGTAAATCCTGCTGTCCCAAATGCACCCCATCGGCATCCACCGCTAGGGCTAAATCGACCCGGTCGTTGACTAGAAACAGCGCTTCATACTGTCGGCACAATTCCCGTAAATCCTTAGCCCGTTGCCACCGTAACTGATCCTCCGCATCTTTATCCCGGTACTGGACTAACTTTAATCCCCCTTGCAGAGCCGCTTCCACTGTAGCTAGCAGATTTTCCTGGGGAGAAGTGACTAGGTAAAGGGAACATTGTTGCAATCTTTGTACTAATTTGGATCCCAACAACCCACTTTCCAAGGCATAAACCCGATAGCGTAACTGCTTACAACAGGCTCCCATGGCCGGGTCTCGCAGTTTGCCGTACTCCTCCAGCACCCTTAACGCCTCTTCTACCCGACAGAGATTGGCTTGTAACAGAGCTCGCACATCAGTACGCAGAGCTTCCTGGGCATGGGTCAACTGGGTGCCCACATCATTAGGGGTGTCCCGGGCCGCCCGCAGATCATCCTGGTGCCAAGGAGCCAAAGCTTGCCGCAGTTGTTTACATTCCTCCGCCAGTTCCCGATTTTCCAGGGCAAAACGACACCATTCCTCCACCGTCCGCAACCCTTCCCGGGCCCGGTTCAAATTGGCATCCAAAATTCTGGCGATCGCCGTGGGGGAAGCTTGTTGCATCTGTTTAACTTAGATAGGAAAAAAGGAGATTTTTGCCATATTTGCCCCTCAAATTGACACAAAGGCAACTCTTTTGGCCAAATCCAGCAAAATTTTGCAATTAAACGACAAAATCATCAACAAACCACTGATTTTGTTCCAGCAGGGGCATCCACCACGGTGGATTTACTAGGCTTGGACTTTAAACCCTCGGCCATGGCTTCAATGAAAGCGGACACCCGGATGGGGTCAATGGCTTCGTTAATATTGCCGTGACGTTTGAGGGAACTGGCCACAATCACCCCATTGGCCGCCTGGATTAACTGACCAATATTGTCCTCGTCTGCCCCACTGCCAATGAAAACTGGAGTGCCCTTGGCGGCGTTGGTAGCTAACTCCAGATCTTCCAAATTAGGAGGACTGCCGGTGGCCCAGCCAGAGAGAATAATGCCATCGGCCAAGCCCCGCTCAATGGTGTCGGTAACAGCGGTGGTTAAATTAGGCGTACCCAAGGGTCGGGCGTGTTTAACCAGCACATCGGCCAAAATGGCCACATCACTGCTCAATTCCCGCCGATAGCGCAATAGTTCATGGGCGTTGCCTTCGATTAAACCTTGATCCGTGGCCATCACCCCCGTGAGCACATTAACCCGGATAAATTTTGCCCCCACGCAACTGGCGATCGCCAAGGCACTATGGGCATCGTTACGCAGAACGTTGATGCCCACCGGGGCCACCACCAAATTTTGCAGGCGATCGACAATTAAGGTCATGGCGCTGACCACCGCTGGATCTACCCTTTGTTTGGGAAAAGGGGCATCGAAAAAGTTTTCCACAATAATGCCATCCACCCCCCCAGCGGCAAGGGCCGTGGCTTCTTGTTCCGCTCGCTCAATGACGGCGGTGAGATTGCCTCCCCAACGGGCCGAAGTTGGCAATGGTAGGAGGTGTACAACGCCAATAACAGGATTATGGGTCTGAAAAGTTTGAAATAAATCCACTGCACTCAATCCTAAACGCCCCTGGGTGCCGGTCGGGCCCTCGTTGTCCAAGACAGGCGGGTTGTAAATTAAACAAAGCTAAGCCAATTAAGAATTGTACCCTACCAGGGAAATTGACCGGGGGCCGGTTTCACCGCTCAGGGTATGATTTAGGGGATATGGCAGAATAAATCGTTGACCTGAGGTTGTAGCTCAGACGGATAGAGCAAGCGCCTCCTAAGCGCTGGGCCGCCGGTTCGACTCCGGCCAACCTCGCTTCCTGTCTATCATTTTCCCTTTGCTGTCGACGTTTACTTCCCTAAACCATGAGAAAAAGACTCACCCGTTTCCTTTCCCTGGCCCTGGTGCTGGGCCTACTCTGGTTTGGCACCGCCGCCTGCGCTAGTCAACCCCCTTCCCAATTTGACCAGGCCCAACAGGAGAGTACCCAACGGGGCGCCGATGCGGTCACAAAGGAATCCACCAAGGGAGGAGAATTTAACGTCTTTTTCCCCCAAGCTGAAGGGGAATATGAGCGGGTTTTTGCCCAGGAAAAACAAGGCTTTGCGGAAATTAAGCTCAAGCAAAATGGTCAAGATGTGGCGGTGATGTCCATCAATGACGTCAAAAATAATCCCACTGCGGCGAATAAATTTAAGGCTAGTACCCAGGCTATTGACGGTTTTCCCGTGGTGCAACAGGGTTCCACTGCTACTGCCCTATTGGTGGGCGATCGTTATCAGGTCAAGGTTTTGTCCCGATCGCCGTCTTTTACGCCCCAGGACCGGGAAGCTTGGTTGGGTCGATTTGACCTCAAGGGGCTAGAAAATTTGAGTGCCAGAAATTAAAACTGTTTGTAAAGTTGCCCCACCATAGTCAAGCGATTAAATAGGAGTTTTTCCCGTGAGTAAGCCAATCTTTAAGTTAGTGGATGACCTGCCTACGGGCGGGTTAACGGTGATGTTGCTCAATTCCCTCGATTTTGTCGTGCCGGGGCAATGGGAAAATTTGGTCGGTTTTGAAAATACGATCAAAAAGGTGACTGGGGAAACGGATCCTGCTCTGGTTAAACAAATTGGCGATCGGGCAGTGTGGCTGTTTAACGATAAGTCCCAGGGTTATCAAAATGCCCTTTGGCTTTACCAAACTGTGGACTCCACCGACAGTGCGTTGGGGGCGGCGGCCTTGGCTAATAAGGTGGGGGAAAGTGTTAATTTCCTCGGTTTTTTAAACAAAATTACCCCTAATCCCCAAAAAGCCCAGGCCATTGACCTGTCCATTAAGTTGGTGGCGGAACTGGTGGCCTTCTGCCAAATTAACGGTATTCCCGGCAATAGCATTGGCGATTTTGTGCGTTCCCTGACGGATTACAGCGGTGAGTCCTTAATTCGCATGGCGGCCCTGATTAGCTTTGATGGCATTATTCCCTTTGGCCCCAGCTTTGTTCTAACTACCATGGACTTTTTGGAAAAGTTGACCCCCAAGGAGTTGGAGCAGAATAAGACCTTTGAGAAAATTAAGCCCCTCATTCCCGGCAATAGCACCAGCAGTCAACTGGATTTTATCGGTGAAAGTTTTGGATCTGTACAGGGCTGGATGACCAGTTTTGTCGGCGATCGCCAGCTTACGCGGGAGAAGTTGCTGGGGAAACTGCGGAATTTCATGGAGGTGACGGAGGACAAAATGGATTACCTGGCCGCCTTCATTGATATGTCCACCAATTACTACGAGCATACGGGCATTCAAACCTTGGCCCACCGTTTAATTGAGCGTGCGGTGGCAGAAATTTAACCCCAAGCTCTTATAGCTTGTTTGCAAAGTTGTATTTTGCCCCCTAAATCCCCCAATACTGGGGGACTTTTAATACTTTCCCCCCAAACTTGGGGGGCTAGGGGGGCATTTAAAACAGACTCTCATAAGCAAACCCATGGCCAAAAAACTATTACTGGTGGGGGGAGGCCATAGCAATGCTTTGGTGCTCAAACATTGGTGTCGCCACCCCCTGGCTGATGTGGAATTAACCCTTGTCAGTGACGTTAGACAAACCCCCTATTCCGGTATGTTGCCGGGGTATTTAGCTGGTTTTTACTCCTACGGCGAAAGTCACATTGATTTAGCTCCCCTCTGTGCTTCAGCCGGAGCAATTTTTGTGCAAGATAAGGCGATCGCCGTTAACCCGGAGCAGAATTTATTAACCACTGCCGAGGGGAGACAATTAAGCTTTGATTGCCTTTCCCTTGACATTGGTAGTACTCCGTTCATAGATGATATTGTCGGGGCGGAGTATGGCATTCCCGCTAAACCAGTGCCCCAATTTTTAACTGCTTGGCTGGCTTTATTGGAGAACATTGACCAGAATCGACCGAAAAAAGTAACTTTGGCGATCGCCGGGGGAGGAGCGGGGGGAGTAGAGTTAGCTTTCAATCTGCAAGCTCGTTTGGCAAAGCTTTTCCCCGCCATGGGGTTAGATATGCAAATTTGGCAACGGGGCGCGATCCTTTTACCACACCATAGTGTCCAGGGCAGAAAACTGATTGAGAGATTGTTGGTAAAGCAAAACATTGCCGTGTTACTAAATCACCCTGTCACCAGCATTGAGCCTGAGTTTTCCCCCGATGACAATCCATTAACCTGTTACAAACTTTGGAGTAATGACCATTGGCAGTCAGTCAATGCTGTATTTTTAGTTACCCAAGCTAGCCCAGCCCCGTGGTTAGCCCAATCCGGTTTAAGCCTAGATAGCCGGGGCTTTGTGTCAGTTAAACCAACGTTGCAAAGCTATTCCCATGGGCATATTTTCGCGGCGGGGGATGTGGCCAATATGATCGATCATCCACGGCCTAAGGCGGGGGTGTTTGCTGTGCGCCAAGGCAAGCCATTGTTTGAAAATCTACAGCACTATCTTTCCCACCAGACACTTAAAACTTTTGTTCCTCAATCTAAATATTTGAGTTTATTGGGTACGAGGGATGGTAGGGCGATCGCCCTTTGGGGGCCCTGGGCTAGTTACGGCCACTGTTGGTGGCGACTTAAGGACTATATTGACCGCCAATTTATGGCTGGATTTTCTGCGTAACGCTGAGTGAACTCAGCCAGAGTAAAATAAATGGCTAGACAAGTTTTGATAGACAAAAATCAATTAAAACTAGATTCTGACTAAATCGTTGCAAGGAGCTGAAAAATATTGCCATCAACAACCCCCAAGCCCAATCAAGGCTGGATTTACACTGACCGAGTCAACCCTAAAGCCGCTGGCCAGACAGTGCTGGACTTCTACTCCCAACGCTATCTCCACTCCGAGCGCCAAGCTTGGCAGGAACGGATTGAGCAGGGGCAGATTGAAGTGGATGGCAAGACCGTTGACCCCACCTATCCTTTGCAAGCGGGGCAGACCCTCACCTATTGGCGATCGCCCTGGGTGGAGCCGGAAGTACCTTTGCAATTATCAGTTTTGCATCGAGACGAAGACCTCTGGGCCATTGATAAACCCTCAGGATTGCCGGTATTACCGGGGGGAGATTTTGTCTACCACACCGTTTTGGAACAACTAAAAATCCAATATCCCCAGGAGTCCTTGTTTCCCCTCCACCGTTTGGGCACTGGCACTTCGGGACTTTTATTGCTTGGTCGTTCTACCCTGGGTCGACGGGAACTCAGCCGTCAATTTCGGGAGCATATTTGCCGCAAAATTTACCGCACCGTGATTGGCCCCTGTGATTTGCCAGAAAAATTTGAATGCCACCAGGCGATCGGGAAAATTCCCTACCCCCAACTGGGATATATCTACGCCGCTAGCTCCCACGGCAAACCAGCCCAAAGTTACGGTCGCATTTTAGCCCGCTCCCCGGAAAAAACCTGGCTAGAAGTGGAAATTCGCACTGGTCGCCCCCACCAAATTCGCATCCATTTGGCTAGTTTAGGCTATCCCTTACTTGGCGATCGCCTCTACGGCCCCGGTGGAGTCCCCATCAATTGCCGAACTGCCCGGCCCAGTGATGGCGGCTACACCCTCCATAGTTACCAATTGGGTTTTCTCCATCTCCATACCCAACAGGCCATAAAATTAACTGCCCCCTTACCTCCCGAACTCATCACCCCAGAAGTTAAGACTATTGCCCTGGAAACTGAAAAGCATTGATGAGAAGTGATGGAAAAAAACCAGATACCTAAAATCAATCTTGGGTGGATTCAGGCGTATAAAGCTAGGTAAAGTGTTTTATTAAGTTCCTTTAAGTTAGGCAAAGTTTGGACTAATTCTAGCGGCTATAAATCTTACTAGTAAGGCATTTTGCGTCTTTACCAAGCCTAATTCTTATCAGTGCCATGGAGAGAATATATGGCCTTGCCCTGACTATTTCACTTTTCAGTGTGTCATCCGATACTGACCATGACCACCGACAATGGATAGGATAAAACCAATTTAAATTCGGTAAATCATTATTTCAACCAATGAAACCGACTCATTTCATTGGCCACTGCCCCTTACTGGAGATATTGTCCGTAGTTCAATACAGAATTGCGGATAACGCAAACACAAAAACGATTTGTGCATGTATATCTCCAAATTGTGGACCAATGGTGTCAAATGTTACGGATAGTTAAGGGTTAGTTAGTTAGCCTCAACTTAAGTTAATCAAAATTGACAAACGAGTATAAGTCGCAATGATGTATCTCCCCGTCAGCGCTGATTATCAATCCATTGCCCCGCGCCCTTGAATTTGTTACAATTCTTAACAGTGACTTAATAATCTCTTAAGAATCTTGGTGTAAAGTCTTAAGAAAATCTTAAGGTTTTCTCCTCCCCCGGAGTCATCCCTATCGAATCCTGGAAGATCTATGTTTATATTTCCACGCTTTCCCCGGTCCCTATCTGAGAATGGTTTTTCTCAGCATGGGACTGCCCCTCCCGTCGTCCCAGAGGAGAGCAATAGTTCTTCGGATCGTAAGCAATATATTAAGTGGGCCCTAACTAAAGCGGTTACTGAGGGTGGATTCAGGCTTGATTTTCAACCCCAATGGGATGGGCAGGGAATTAATTTGGTGGGGGTAGAGGCCCTAGTCCGTTGGCAAGATCCCAAGTTGGGCAATGTGCCTCCCGCAGAATTCATTCCCATAGCTGAGGAAACGGGACTGGTGACAGCCATTGGGGAGTGGGTGTTGGACACGGCTTGTCGTCAATATAAAATTTGGCAAGCCCAGGGGGTACCGGCCTTTTTGTTGGGCGTGAATTTGTCCTTGCAACAGTTGCAAAAAGCTGACTTTGCCGAGACAGTCCGGTGCATTCTGGAGGAAACGAACATGCCCGCAGCCCAACTGCAGTTGGAGATGACCGAAGGATTAATTTTTCGAGATTTGCAGCACACTATTGGGGTGCTCCGGGATCTCCAACGACTGGGAGTGCATTTGGCGATCGACGATTTTGGCACTGGTTACTCTTCCCTGTCCGTGCTGAAGGAACTTCCTGTCCACACGCTAAAAATTGACAAATCTTTTTTAGAGGATCTGGAGACGCACCAAAAGGCGGAAGTTATTATCGAAAGCATTATCAACCTCGGTCAGCGTTTACAGTTGGTGGTGGTGGCGGAGGGCGTAGAAACGGAAGGCCAACTCCATTTACTGCAATCTTTACGGTGTGATGTACTCCAGGGTTTTTTCTTCAGTTGTCCCTTAAGTGAAGACAAGATGACCCACTATCTCCACCATTGTTGTTCTGCTAAAACTTTGAGCCGGGCGATCGCCTCCTATTAGGCTTTAGGCTGGCAAAATTGCGGCCATCGACTCCTTTGTTCATATCTAGCCATATCAATATTAGTTTATAACTTAAAATTACTATGACTGCTTTGATCTTGCCTTTTTTTGAGGATCGTGCCATGGCCGATAAATTACAGAGTCCTGGGCTCCAAAAATTCCAAGATAATGGGGCTAAACGAGCAATTCCTCGGGAGTTGTTAGAACAGTTAACAGCGGATAAATTCACTGGTCAACTGGTGATCCGTAATCCCTTTGATGAATTTGTTGATTGGCAAATTTACCTGGGTAACGGCAAGATTCATTTTGCTAATAGTGCGGTGGGCAATGGTAAGCGCCTAAATTATATGTTGGGTAAATTGTTCCAGCATAGTCATCTCCAACTACCGACTGGATTGGAAAGTGACTACAACTATATCTGTGATTTATGGAAGAGAAAATATTTTTCTTTTCAGCAAACTCGGTCAGTGTTGACTCAGTTTACCCAGGAAGCTTTGGTTCAAGCCCTTTCCCTACCCAAAACTGAATATAAATTGGAGCCTAATAACAAGCTCAGACATCTTTTCTTAAACCTAAATTTAGAGCAGGCTGTGGGTCCCATCGAGAAGAAAGTCGACTATTGGTGGGAGTTGCGCTCGGAAATCAATTCTCCTTTTCAACGGCCTTTAGTGCAGGATATGCGGAAATTACGGGGAGTTCTAACGAAAGCTAATTTTCAAACCACGGAAGAATTTTGGAAAGTTTTTCAACAAAATTTAGAAAATTTACACTGTCTTTATGACATTGCCAGTGCCACTAAACTGAGCACTCTCCAGTTGGCGATCGCCATGCGGAACCTAATCAAAGCAGGGGATATCACCATGCTTCCCTACCAAGAAATTGCCATTGATAACCGCCCCTTAGTGGTTACTGTGGACGAAAATCAAGTCCATCAGCACATTGTCGAATATACATTGGAAAAAAGCGGTTATCGAGTTAATACCATCACCGACCCATTTAAGGCTTTGGCTTCCCTCCAAGGTCAAAATCCTGATTTAATTTTGATTAATGCTGACATGGAGAAAATGGATGGCTACCAATTGGCTTCCCTCTGTCGCAAATCTCCCCAGCTTAAGCAAGTGCCGATTGTATTAATGGTGGAAAATGACAATTTGGTTCATAATATCAGGGCCAAAATGTCTGGGGTGAATGATAACTTATCCAAGCCTTTTTTACCCCAGGATTTATTACTGAAAGTCAAGACCAACTTGCGGGAAATGGCCGCGGTCTAGGGCCAGGAATAATCAGAAAATCACTAAACTAATTTTAATCTTTTGACCTGGCTAGAGTTCCAGTTTTTCTGTGATTAAAATCCTAGGCTACACGAAATTAGGGATAATTACTATGACCTGTAGTAACTGACGTAAAAGGGAACTGCTCCTTTCCCTATGCAGACTGGATCTGATCAACCAGGGAAGTAGGTCAACATCCACTTTCGTATCTGGTATATTGTCCTTTTGGCGGGATATTGTGTTTTCCAAGCAAATTTTGGGAAATCAAAACCTAGATGGGGCATCACAACGATGGACACCAATACTTTACTGCTAATTCTTGCCAATATCATTGTAATTATTGGCTTAGCTCGCCTGATTGGATTGCTGTTTGCCCGTTTTCAACAGCCCCCTGTGATCGGAGAAATTATTGCAGGAATTATGCTGGGCCCTTCTCTCCTCGGTCTATTGTCCCCGGCCCTAGAAAAAAGTTTTTTCCCTGCCACTACCCAGCCATTTCTGTATTTACTCTCGGAAATTGGCTTAATTTTTTATATGTTTTTGGTGGGTTTGGAGCTTAACCCCCAATATCTACGGCAAAAATTAAAGGTTGCTATTCTAACTTCTAATGTTAGTATTTTCTTTCCATTTGTACTGGGTATAGTGCTGTCTTTTTTTGTCCTCTATTCCCTCAATCAACCCAATAAAACCAGCTTTATTCCCTTTGCCCTTTTCATTGGCGCGGCCATGTCGATTACGGCCTTTCCAGTACTGGCTCGTATTTTAAAGGACACTGGTTTGGATAAAACTCCCCTGGGGACTTTGGGGCTGACCTGTGCTTCGGTGGATGACATTAGTGCTTGGTGTCTGTTGGCGATCGCCATTGCGGTGACCCGTACGGATAACATTTTCGGTGCATTTCCTACCCTCTTGGGTATTATTGTCTACACTGTCTTCATGGTCACTCTAGGGAGAAAATTTTTTAAGTATATTCTCCGCAATTATGGTCAAAAAAATTATCTCAGCCAGGGTCTATTAACTTTTATTTATATCATGGTAATTCTTTCCGCTATGCTGACGGAATGGATTGGTATTGACGTAATTTTTGGTGGATTTATTTTAGGGGCAATTTTACCAAAAAATACAAATCTAAGCACGGAATTAGCCACTAAAACCGAGGATTTTGTTTCCACATTTCTTTTGCCTATTTTCTTTGCCTATAGTGGATTAAGTACAGACCTTGGTTTACTCAATAAGCCTTATCTCTGGGCGGTGTGTGCTTTAGTGGTGGCAGCGGCGATCGCCGGTAAATATTGCGGGGTTTATGTGACCACCAGGGCATTAGGGGTGGAAAAGCAAGAGGCCAAGGCCTTGGGCTGGCTGATGAACACGAGGGGCTTGACGGAATTAATTATTCTCAATGTGGGTCTCAAACTAGGTGTAATTTCCCCGGTGATTTTCACTATGTTTGTGATTATGGCCATCATTACCACCATTATTACCTCCCCTTTGGTAGTCAAAATTTATCCTGCCCCAGCCCATTAAAATCCATTATTGTTTTGACTTTGACTAGGCTTAAGAATCTGTTTGAAAACCCCCCTGACCCCCCAAAAAAAATTTGGGGGAAAACTGAGTGAAATCCCCCAGTATTACCGGAGCTTTAGTGAAGAAATTTAGGGGGCAGAATAAAACTTTCTAAACACGATCTAGAACCGATAACTTTTCAACGGGTAACGGGTAATGGTTTAAATTTTAAAAGTTGTCAAACACATTCCCGTACCATTGCCATTGGTAATGTCCGGGACAAAATCTAAACAGATAAATTTTCCGCCCGTTGAATAATATTTAACAGTCTGCCCACTTGCTCTGTGCCCCGCACACTAATTTCACTGTGACAGAGTACTAATTTTTCCGTCACCCTGGCCAATAAATCCCGCACAATGCGCTCAAAGCGTTCCTGGTCCCATTGCAATTGTTCCGGTTCTGTCCAGGGTTTGGGCTCTCGATGGCGCAGCAATAGAGGCGATCCAAACAATTGGGATGCTCCCCCCATTTCCCAGAGGCGATCGCCAGCATCAAGCCAAAAGTGCCAGCGGTGTTGGCTACGGAGTGAACGGTATTGGTAAATAGTCGCCAGGGTAATGGCCGGCGGTGGGGGTAACCAGTCGGGAATGTCTGGTCGGGGTTGGGCGGTAACCGTGCCTTGACCAAGTAGTTGCAAAAATAGGGCCAGCTTTTCCCGGATCTGGGGCAGACTTTCTCCGCCATGGCCAGCATTGCTCTGGAGTTTGCCCTGTACCCGCCAAAAGTGCTGGAGAGTTTCCATCAATTCCCGCAGAGAAGCCAATTCCCCGTAGGCGAGTTGATGTTCCGGGGGCAGTTGTTCACGAATGGCTCTGTCCAGCATTGTGACCGGCGATAAAGTCTCCTGGGCCAGGGCTTGTTTTTGCTTGCTTAACCAATCCCGTAGAGCGCCATAGGCTTGACTGGCTTGGTAACCAAAACGATCCCAGCGGGGATATTGCTCTATGGGCATCAGGGCCGGGGCTTGGGGATTAATGGCATAGCAAGTGTCTGCCAGTAGCCCTGCCCGCACAGGATCGATCGCCAGCTTGATTTGACCTCCAGAGCGTCTCTCACTCAGCATCACCAACATTTCCGCCACCTGTTCCCGGCGGGCCCATTCCCCCAGGTCATACACCAGGGCTAACAGAGTTAATAAACTGCGAATTAAGGGGGCACTGCTGAGGGGTCGTTGCTCATTGAGGGCGATAATGTCGATGCCGGCTTTGTTAAAAATTTCTAAAAAACTATAGCGGGCAATTTCGTCCAGACCAGGGGCGATGATGGCAATGTCCTGGGGCTTGATTTCTCCTTGGTGAACCGCCGCAATGATCTGATCGGCCGTTTGCCGTAGTAGTTGGGCCCGGGAAAAAGTTTGTAAGGCCTGCACTTGGGGAGGCAGTATGTCTGGCGATCGGGGGTCTTTGAGCAGGTTCAACACCTGGGTCGATAACTGGGGGGCCATGCCCGTTGGTCGTTCCAACCGTTCCACCTTGGCTCCTTGGGCTAATATCGCCAACGCATTGGGATCGGCATTCAACCCCAAGCGCACCTGACCGTCGGGATTAAAGCTAAATACAGCCCAGGAACAATGGGACTGCAACTGATTAAACAAATCCACGGCGATCGCCGGATAGTCGTCCACGTCATCGGCAAAAATTGCGTCGTAGCGTTGGCATAAATATTGTTGATATTGGGGCTTTTTCAGTAAATATTGACCATAACAATGAAAAATCAGCCCATAGGTTAAAAATCCCCTGGCCAAACACCATTGCCGCCAATGTTGCCAAAAGGCAATCGCCTCTTCTGCACTAATCTCCCCTGGGGTTACCCGGATTTCCCCTGCCGTTAATCGTTCCAGCACCTGGCGATCGGTCCAACCCGCTGCCCCCGCCAACTGACCCAAATCCAATAGGTTACGAACTAACCTGGACCTCTGGGCTGCATTTAAGGAACTATCCCGGCCTGGGTATTGGTTTTGCCATTGCTCCATCGCCAACCATTGTTCCGTTTCCGGTCGTAACTGGGTGGGGAAAAGTTGCTTGCTGATCCCTGCCTCTAGCAATAGGGGCCAAAATAAATGCACGTCCTCCCTCATCAGTCCCAGGGGGGTTTTGCCCATTACCGGTGCATCGCCGCCGATCGCCCGCTCTAAACTGCGGCTTAAGCGCCATCGGGTTTGGCCATTGGCCGCCAATACCAAAGCTAATGTTGGTTGATCCAAAACCCGGTCAGATTTCAAACTTCGCCACCACTGGCCATATAACTGGGTTAATCGATGGGTTTTGCCACTGAGCGATCGCCCTTCTAGCCAGATTATTTCTGCCAAATCTTTTACCCCTGATAGTTCCCGTTGGTTCTGCTAAGATTTCCTGTATTGCTCAATCCCAAAACCTTACGGATCGAACCCTGGGCCACCGTAGTTTGGGTAGCTTGAAAGAAAACTAAAACTTTATCAGACAACCTTATCAAACAATATCTTAGCTGTTTTTTTACCCAATCATCAGTCAATGGATTTAACAAATTGGTGGCAAGGGGCAACCCAGTGGTTTGGCAGATCTTCACAAAAATCCTTGGAGCAAGCCTTCCGGTCTGCCCTAAAAATAAAAGAAATTGAAGATCAATACTTCCAAGGCAAAAAAATAGGGCCAGAAAATTGTGATTATAGTGCCGACACTGTCACCTATTTTGCCAACCAAATTCAGCGGCATCTGAGGAAAATAGAGCAGGAAATTTACCACCTCAACAGCGACCAAGAATTCGTCAAAATTCTGAGCCTAGATCCAGCAGTTAAACAGGATCCACAAACGGAATATGTTCTCAATCAATTGCAATTCATTGATGACATATTGCAACGCTATGACGGTGAACTGCCCCAGGTTAGTCCCCCCAAGCAAATTGCCAATGGGGGCGTTCTGGATTTACCCGCCATAACTGCTAATAAACAACGGCAAATCAACAAAAAGCGCCGGGACGGTTTTCAATATATTCGGCGGGAAGATACCCAACAAAAAGTAGATACTGCCACCCAAAAATCTGGCGTTTTGCCCCGTTCCTTCTTGCGTACCATCGACCGTCTGAAGCGGGAAATGGACCCCCAGTCCAGTGACACTGAGCAAAAGGTGCTCAAACAATATCGCAATTCTCGCTATAAAACTGCCCTCTCAATTAAGTTTGTTTTAACCTTAATTATTGTGCCCCTGCTGGCCCATCAATTGACTAAAACATTTTTTCTTTTGCCTTCGGTGGAATCATTTTTTGAGCGTAATAGTGAGGTTGTTTTTATTAACCAGAGTATGGAGACAGAAGCCTATGAGGAATTGAGTCATTTTGAAGAATCTCTGCGTTTTCGAGAATTGTTAGGTTTTGGCGAAAAACTTTCCCCCGAAGCTAAGGAAGAAAAACTGGCGGAGAAAGCCAAAGAAATTTCCGAAAGTTACCGTCGGGTTAGCACCAATGCGATCGCCAATATTTTTGCTGATATTTTTTCCCTGGTGGCCTTTTCACTTGTTTTGGTCAATAGTCAACGGGAAATTGAAGTTTTAAAAGAATTTATTGACGAAATTGTCTATGGCTTGAGTGACTCGGCTAAGGCATTCTTGATTATTCTCTTTACCGATATGTTTGTTGGTTTTCACTCTCCCCACGGTTGGGAAGTAATTTTGGCTAGTATCGCCCGTCATTTTGGTTTGCCGGAAAATCAAGATTTTAACTTTCTTTTTATCGCAACTTTCCCGGTAATTTTAGATACGGTCTTTAAATATTGGATCTTCCGTTATCTGAATAGTATTTCTCCCTCTGCCGTGGCTACCTACCGCAATATGAATGAGTAAATGGGCAAAATAATTCCCCCTAGGCATGGTGCTCAAGGGGGAAATAAATAATTGAGGCGACTAGTTAGTAGGTAAGATTAACTAATTTATGCCCTTAAAGTCAAACTAGATTAGCTCATGGCCACGCCTTGACTGGCATAGTCAGAACGAAAATTAGCCAAAACTTTGCCTTGGATGCGGACAGCGCTGTTGACAGCTTGGTCACCACTTAAACCAATTTCTTCAGCCAAACGCACTAACAGGGATTGTTGGCGTTTTTTAATTGCCTGGGTTTTGCTGTGCAGGCGGGCCCGGACCCGGTCCTGGAAGGAAATTTGGCTGGGAGCCGCAGCGACTTCCACCTTTTTGTTGGCAGTGTACAGTTCGGGCTGTAGATCCTGGGCGGGGTTAAAGGAAACTCCCCGATAAGTTAGATTGACGTTGGGCTGAATGACGTTCTTGGTGGTGGTGCGGCGGAAACGATAGTCCAAACCACGGTAGCTGCCCGCTAGCCCCAAAACTTCGGTTTCCACTTTGGGGGGATTGTAGTCGTACTTGACTCCACGGTAACTTAATTGCATAGTGCGCTCCTAATTGTTATTGAAGGTAGAGGAGGCGCGTTCCTTCAGGAATATATCCCTACTTCCGTCTTCTTCAAAAAGAGAAGATGAACGATTTACTTTCTGTATCCATTTTTACGGTTTTTCAAGATCATGTCAAGGAATGGTCAACAAAATACGAATTTCTTAACATTCATGTAAGATTTACTGATCATTCGGCTGGACTGCTTCAGAGTTCCGTTTTCCACGAGTGCGAGGGAGATGGAACTTGGGCTGGATGCCAACGATCTGCTAGAAGGGTTACTTTTGCCTGTTCCCTGGGGCCTTAACATTGCTTGCAGTCTTTAAAATAACCTCATTTCCATGGCCAAAATCATTAGCACCGTCAATATGAAGGGCGGAGTCGGTAAAACCACTCTGACTGTTAACTTGGCCACCTGTCTGGCTAAATATTTTCAAAAACGGGTTTTGGTGCTGGACTTGGATTCCCAAATTAGTGCCACTTTGAGCTTAATGGCTCCCCATGATTTTGCTGCAATTCGCAAAAAGGGCAAAACCTTGAGCTATCTGTTGGCCAATGCCATCCAGCCGAATCCCTACAGTAAATTGGATATTTTTGATATTATTTGCCCAGAAATTTGCCAAATTGAGGGTTTAGAACTGATTCCGGGGGATATTGAACTTTATGACGAGTATCTGGTGTCGGAAAAACTCCACCAAGCGGCGATCGCCACGGAAAATCCTAACTTTGAGACGGTGTGGAATAAATTTGAGGGTACGTTAATTAAGGAAATGCTGGCGCCAGTGCTGGAGGAATATGATTTTGTCATCCTCGACTGTGCCCCTGGTTATAATCTGTTGACCCGCAGTGGCATTGCGGCCAGCGACTTTTATCTGTTGCCGGCTCGTCCTGAACCCCTATCGGTGGTGGGGATGCAGTTACTGGAAAGAAGAATTGAGAAACTGAAGGAAAGCCATAAGGCCTCCGATGATCCCCTGAATATCAATCTGATCGGAGTGGTGTTTATTCTGTCCGGCGGCGGTTTGATGAGTCGCTACTATAACCAGGTAATGCGGCGGGTACAAACGGATTTCACCCCGGGACAACTTTTTCAGCAGTCCATTCCCATGGATGTCAATGTGGCTAAGGCAGTGGATAGCTTTATGCCGGTGGTTACCTCCATGCCCAATACGGCGGGTTCAAAAGCTTTTATTAAATTAACCCAGGAATTTTTACAGAAAGTAGAAGCTTTTGGCTAAAGCAAAGCCCCCATTGATTAACAACGGGAGCTCGGCAAAAATTAATTATCGATTGGCTGGAACCTGGTCAAACCAGGGCTTTTCATCCATTGGAAAAGCGATTTTGATCATCTAGGGTCAGGAGCAAAGATCTGATCAAATATTGATCATTTATTAGGAAAGCTGAACTTTCACCACTTTATTTTTGGCTTCCTCTACTTTGGGCAAAGTCAAAGTTAGGATACCGGCATCGTAATTAGCTTTAACTTCTGTGTTTTGGATTGCTCCAGGTACAGGAATAACCCGGCGGAAACTGCCATAGCGGAACTCTGTGCGCCGCACCCCATCTTTTTCGGTGCTATGGGTATCCTGGCGATCGCCGCTGACGGTCACCGCATCCCTGGCGGCTTGGATGTCCAAATTATCGGGGTCCATGCCAGGTAATTCTAGTTTGAGCACATAGGCTTCTTCAGTTTCAGTTAGTTCTGCTTTAGGATTAAACCCTTGGCGATCGCCGTGGCGGTCCGTAGGGACAAAAACTTCTTCAAACAGTTGGTTCATCTGCTGCTGGAAATTATCCATTTCCCGCAGGGGATTGTAAAGAATGAGAGACATAATGTTAACTCCTGATGTGTGGAAGGAATTGATTACCCTTGAATGGTTCTATCTTAAAATTTCCCCTTCCAGGTTAGATTCGGTTTTCAGGAAAGAAGGTGGGGGGATTGCCGAAATTACATTTCTAGCCGCAATTTTTAGTAAAAAAAAGATGAGTTTTTACCTCACCTTAAGTAAATATTTGAGTGGCAAAACAAAATGGTAAAAATAGCTAAGCTTCCACCGCCCTATGGATTTTTGGAAGGAAGTCTTAGGTTGTGAAAAACTATAAAAACCAACCATAGGAATGGAGACCTTTACCCAACAAGTTGACCCCTAGGTAACAAATCCAAACCACCGTAAAACCGCTGGCGGCCAAAATAGCGGGCTTGCGGCCTTGCCAACCTTTGGTAATGCGGGCATGGAGATAGGCGGCAAATACTAGCCAGGTGATTAGGGCCCAGGTTTCCTTGGGATCCCAACTCCAGTAGGAACCCCAAGCTTCGTTGGCCCAGACGGCCCCGGCAATAATGCCAATGGTGAGCAGGGGAAAGCCCAGGCCAATAATGCGATAACTAATATTGTCCAAGGTGTCCGCCAGGGTAAGCCGTTGGGGAGAAAGGGTGATGGCAGGGGTAGAGGTAGTTTTTTCCAACACGGCCACATTGCCCGAGTTACCACTTACTCCTTCTAGGGCAGGATTTAGATTCCCCACCGGATTGAGATTATTACCTTTCACCAATCCTTGCCGAAATCCCCCAGTGCCCACGGAACTACCCCGGAGTTCCACCGCCTGGCCCCTGGTAACAAACAAAAAGGCGATCGCCAATAGGGAACCCACCATGAGGGTGGCATAACTGACCATCATCACACTGACGTGCATCATCAACCAATTGGACTTCAACGCCGGCACAAGGGGGGCAGATTGTTGCATATCGACCGGCAAAGTCAGGGCAGCAAAGGCCACAATTCCCAAGGCGATCGGGCTGGTGACTGCCCCAACAAAACGACTTTGGCTCATGCGCTCGGCAATGAAATGCACCGCCGTGATGCCCCACGCCAGGAAAAACAAGGATTCGTAAAGATTACTGATGGGAAAATAACCCGCTTCTAGCCACCGAGCTCCCAACAGGGCTGTAATAGTCAAATTGGCGATCGCCATGGCCCCACTGGCCCCCTGCACTAACCATGGTTTGGGAAATACCACCGCTACCCAGTAGGCAAACATGGTCAGCAAAAGCACAAGGAAGGCAGTATTGTCTAAAAAACTTTCGAGGCTGACTAGATTCATGGCAATCCACTCTAAACAAGATTAAGCAAATGGGCTTTTTACTATCCTAGCCGCTGTTGAGTTTCCGGCAACGGCGATCGCCAGTCTGGCATTTGCTTGGGCTATCACTAGAGCAAAGCCAATCAGAATCAAAGGTTTTGATCCTAGTGGGGGACCGACCCCAGGGCAAAAATCGTTGAGGGCAGATTAGTTTGGTCCTTCGCCGGTCAGAAGACTGCATTCACAGGATTCTTGCTCTAACCAGTCGGAACCTAGTTTGTGCATGGCAATCAGCACTGGCTGAATTTCCCTACCCCTGGCCGTGAGGGAATACTCCACCCTAGGGGGAATTTCTGGGTACACATCCCGATTGATAATGCCGTGGGTTTCTAGTTGCCTAAGCCTTAGGGTTAACGTTTTAGTGCTACAACCGGGCAAGGCATCTAACAACTGCCCCGTGCGTCGTTGTCCCTTGAACAGTTCCCGCAACACCAAAATAGACCACTTATTATCAAGTAAATCCACCACATGCTGAATGGGGCAAATATGTCCGGTTTCAAAACAGGGATCAGCATTGGCTTGGGTCATGGCAGTATGAGGGAAAACCTTTTCCATCAACCATTCTAACTTCCAGGGTTGGTTTCCCCACTTTACCTTGGGGGCTAAATTTCCCGGTAAACCCAGGCAGTTTGATGTTTTTTAACCCTGGCCATGGATGGAGTAATCAAACAGAGTTCTCAGCTATCAACCCAAATTTACTCATTTTCCCCAGTTGGTGGAATGGAAATCGCCCTTCTCCCCTAGATGGAGAGAAAGGGAGTTAAGAATTTTTGATACAATCGGATCTCCTATAGCAGGAGAGATTGGACGTGACCGTCAAACCGGATTGGCTCCGAGTCAAAGCGCCCCAATGGCAGAGGGTGGGCAGTGTTAAGGATATTCTGCGAGATTTACAATTAAATACCGTCTGTGAAGAAGCTTCCTGTCCCAATATTGGCGAGTGTTTTCAGGCCGGGACGGCTACTTTTTTGATTATGGGTCCTGCTTGCACCAGGGCTTGCCCCTATTGTGATATTGATTTTGAGAAAAAGCCTCAACCCTTAGACTCCACAGAGCCGGAAAGATTGGCGATCGCCGTGAAAAGGCTCAATCTTAAGCATGTGGTGATTACCGCAGTCAACCGGGATGATTTACCCGATGGAGGAGCCTCCCAGTTTGTTAGTTGCATAGAGGCTATCCGCAAAATTTCTCCAGGCACCACCATTGAGGTTTTGATTCCAGATTTGTGCGGCAATTGGCAAGCCTTAGCGGCGCTGTTGGAAGCTGCCCCAGAGGTTTTGAATCACAATATGGAAACAGTGCCCAGGCTTTATAAACGGGTGCGGCCCCAGGCGGATTATGATCAATCCCTAGAATTATTCAACCAGGCGAAACGGATTCTGCCCAAGGTTTACACTAAGTCCGGCATTATGGTGGGGCTGGGGGAAACAGATGCGGAAGTAAGACAGGTGATGGAAGATCTACGCCGGGTGGATTGCGATATTTTGACTATTGGCCAGTATCTACAACCTAGCCAAAAACATTTGGGAGTCAAGGAATTTGTCACCCCGGAACAGTTCGACGTTTGGCGAATTTATGGTGAATCCATTGGCTTTTTACAAGTGGTATCCTCCCCTTTAACCCGCAGTTCCTACCATGCGGAACAGGTGCAGGCTTTGATGACCCGTTTCCCCCGTTAAGTTGGTCTGATCTATTCTTCTAGTCCAACTTTTTGCCGTGGAAAAATCATTTTGCCAAAGGGAATGTAGCTGCCATCGGCGATCGCCACTCCAGGGCCAAGCCCCACCCCCGCACTGATAAAAACATTATTGCCAATTGTGATCCGGTCAACGTAAAGCAAAAGGTTGTGTCGTTTTGGTTTAATGGCGTGGCCCACTAGGCTGACTTGGTGACCAAATATCACTTGGTTGCCAATGTGCAGTAAACCCCGGTCTAGGACTTGTATGCTGGGGGTCCAAAGCACGTTTTTGCCAATGCTGGATCCCCATAATCGGAGCCACAGGGAAAACAAGCCTGGGACAAAGTGTAATATTCCTTCCAGGGCAGGAAAAGTGCTATAAATCAATTGAATTTGATAGGTTCCCCACCAAGGAATGTAATTTTTTCCCACTAAATAACTCAGTCCGGGTTGGAGAGGATAGAAGAGCTGATGAATCCGATAGGTTAGCAGGGGCAGCCCATAAATAATTAATAATAATAATAGTAGCCACCACCAAGCCCTAGTCATTGCCCAGAAAATGACACAACTAAGGGCTAAAGTAATTACTAGACCGGGAAATAATGCTAGGAGTTTACTTAACAGCGTCATAGCTGGTTACAAGAACTAGTCTGGATAGCGGTACGGGGAGATTAGTTGGCTTAAGAAATTTTAACTTTAGCTATTATAAATTTTGCCTGACAATTAGATGCCGTAAGATTAAGCGATTTTTTGCATTTTTTAGGTCAATGGCCAGAAAAGCTTTTGCCACAAAGTTAATTCAAGTTTAATGCCCATTCCGGAAGAAATACTAAGTTGATTTGGTAAGGTATTTTTCAAATAGGTACCATGGATTTTGTCCCAAAGTTTTAAATTAGCACCAAAATTTCCCTTGCCGATTTGGTGATGGTGCAATCCGTGGTCTTGGGGTAAAATCAGCCAGCTATTTAAGCAGTCGTGTAACCAACATTTTTTATTAATAATTAGGGAACTATGACGCCATAGATCCAGTAAGTAGGTGCAACTAATGGCGAGAATATATCCCCTGGCATCGTGCAATAAATAAATTATGAGGCTATTTAGCCAAACGTAGGGCAAAAACAAGCTAGACCAAAAAGTGTTGCGTGCACAACTAACCATATCCATTTGACTAACGGTGTGGTGGACTTGGTGAATGGGAAATAGCAATTTGCTGTGTAGTGCTCGATGGCTCCAATAATAAACGTAATCAATAGCCACAAAGCCGAGGAGAAATTGCCCCCCAGCAAATAGGTTAAAACTATGTTGCCAGTGGGGAATAATCAAGGAGTAAAAATTGATTACTAATAACAATTGCAGCAGGGGGATAATCGCTCCTTGTATACCTAAACTTACCCCATCTAACAACCAGTCTTGCCAAGGTTTACTAGCTAAAAATTGTCTTTGTTGAGGTTGCAGTAAACTGAGGGCAAAAAATAACCAAAAGCTGATTAATGATGCCATTTATTAAATCCAAATTGAATTTCTAAATTAAGTACGGTTCCACTATCCCTCTCCCTAGGAACCCAACTTGAAAGCTTCTAAGAATAAACTGTAGGAAACACCCATTTTAAAAATATTTAATACTTCAGCCTGCAAGTCCCCCATCTTCACCCCCCGGCGATAGAACCAACGATTGACCAATTCACAAAAAAGCAGAATGAAGGCAGCACAAACTACGTCCCATTGGGAATTCTGACCGGCGGTGGTGGCCACGGCTGTCCCGACAAAAAAGCCGAATAAAAAGGACAATAAACTGAGGGAAATACGTCGCCAGGGATTCCTAAAAAATTGGGAAAGTTGCTGGCCACGAACTTCAACAATGGTATTTAATCGGGTGCGCTGCATGGCAAATTACCTTAAATTTCCTGGGGGGCGGGACGGTACAGAAACAGCAATGCTCAATTCTAGGCCGTCTTTGGCCATGGGGGTATGGGAAAATGTATTGTTGGTTAACTGTCATGATTGGCGATCGCCGTTCCACGGTTGGCCATTGACCCAATAAATTTTTCCGTGGTTGTTATCCCATTTTCCCCTTGAATTGCTTGGCTTTGTTTGATATTTCTTCTCCTTGGCCCTGGTTGACCCCCAGCCATGGCATTATCGCCGCCTACCTTCTGTTGTTTGCCATCGTTCATAGTGGCTTAGCCGCCCTGCGAGCCTGGGGGGAAAGCAAAATTGGCGCTAGGGGCTATCGAGTTATATTTGCCCTGGTGAGTATTCCCCTGGCTACGGGATTAATTATTTATTTTTTCAACCATCGCTATGATGGTCTGCAACTCTGGCAAGTACAGGGAGTAACGGGAGTTAAACCCCTGGTGTGGATTTTGTCTGCCCTATCTTTTTTCTTCCTTTTTCCCGCCACTTTTAACCTGTTGGAAATTGCCGCTATCCAAAAACCGGAAATCCATCTTTATGAAACGGGCATTATCCGTATTTGTCGCCATCCTCAAATGGTCGGTCAAGTAATTTGGTGCATTGCCCACACCCTCTGGTTGGGAACCACTTTTACTCTGGTTACCAGCTTGGGATTAATTGCCCACCATTGCTTTGCAGTCTGGCATGGCGATCGCCGTTGGCAACACAAATATGGCGAGGCTTTTCTAGCAGTGAAACAAAGAACTTCCATCATTCCCTTTCAAGCGATCTGGGAGGGAAGGCAAATTCTAGTGTGGCAGGAATTTATCAAACCAGCCTATGTGGGGGTAATGGGTTTCATTGCCCTACTATGGTGGGGCCATCCCTGGTTGATGGTGATGACCTCCAGAGTTAATTGGTAGGGCTTGTGGCTTGGTTTAACCGCACGGGGAAGATATTCTGGGGATGCACTGTAATCTGCAATAATCCCCTAATTTTTAGGCTTAATTCAATTTTATGGACGATACTAACACCACATTACTGCTCAAGCGTCCCGTGGCCCTGAAGGTGATTGTCACTCCCCGCTGGAAAGAGGAGATGCAACAACAACTCCAAGCCCAGGTGGGCCAGATGGATAATCAGGTGCAACAGCTTGATGCCCAAAGTCAACGAGCGATCGCCGAAATTAAAAAACAAAGCTTGGTGCCCCTCCCCCCCAGTGTCAGCCAGCAAATTGAAAACATTCAAATGCAGGTCAACCAACAAAAGAGCGAAATTCTGGAGCAGAAAAACCAAGCCCTGCAACAAATGCAACAGGTGCAGTTATTAGAACTGAACCAAGAAGTCATCCAAGGACAGATGGAGAGCTTTTTCCGTATCCAAAAGGGGGACAACCTCGTGCAGAAAATGGGAGTGGAATTGGTACTGCGGGATGGGGTAGTGGAGGAAATCCGGGGTGAACTCTAGCCCCTGCCGAGGAGTTGTGCCTGGCAGCCTCAATGGAGATGGGAATGGTTAAGTATCGACTTTTCTAAAGACTTGTAACAACTTGTTTCCCAAAACTGCCCCCATATTGCAAAGTGTTGTTAATGTTTCTCACGATCTGTTTTTATCTAGGAGTTAACTATCCATGGCATTATCCGACACCCAAATTTTGGCAGCCCTAGTGGTTGCCCTCCTGCCTGCTTTCCTGGCTTTCCGTCTCTCCACGGAACTTTATAAGTAAACCAACGTCGGCCGTGTAATCCGATCCTTAGGGCGTGATCCGTTGCGCCCTATTGATTTTTAGGGGGAATGCTGGCATCTTTAGAGTCCGGTGTGAGTTGTCAGACCTCTTGCTTTCTCCGGCCTAAAAATTACCCGCCATGACTGCCCAAACTTTCAAACCCAGTAATGCCCGTCGTCCTCGCTCCAAAAGTCGTAAGCGCCCGGAACAAAAGTTTCAGCCTGAGCATAAGTGGCTAGTGTGGGAAATTCTTTTCAAGCTGGGTCTCAATGGTGTGTTTGTGGTGGTTTCCATTATGGCGATCGCCAGGCTGTTGCCCCATCAACAAGCTCAACAGGCTAAGTTAAACGAGATTCAGATGCAGGTGGAGGAAACAGAAGCCAGGGTTGAGCAACTCCGCAATGATTTCCAACGTAGTTTTGACCCCGGCCAGAGTCGCAAAATTATGGAGGAATTAAGCCCCCGCCATGACCCCAACCAAAGGAAAATTATTCTCACGGAACCGAAAGCTCCTTAATCCCCCCAAAAAAAGTAACGAGTTATCTGTAGGTGTCGGCGATTTTTTGGGCCAACTGAGTATGTAGTTTATGGCTAGCTTTGTAGGCGACAAAATGGGCTTGGGGAATTTTCCCCAGTAAACTTAAATCTCCTAGTAAATCCAATAGCTTATGACGCACCGGCTCATCGGGAAAACGCAGGGGGGGATTGAGCCATTTCTCTTTGTCGCACACCAAAGCATTTTCCAAGCTACCCCCTTTAATCAGCCCGGCCTGGCGCAATTTTTCAATCTGATCCGCAAAACCAAAGGTCCGAGCAGGGGCGATCGCCGTGGCAAAATTTTCCTGATCCGGTTCCCAGGTGTACCACTGTTTACCGATAGGCAGATAGGGATAGTCCACACCGTAGCTAAAACGGGTAGTGGCACAGGGAAAAGCCGCCACAAATGCATCTTCTAGCTGGCAGGTTAAAGGGTCTGTAATCACAATGGGTTGGTCTTGGCTCTTCTTTGACCGAGGCCTGGTTCCTACTTTGGCGATCGCCGTTAACCAACTAAGGGCAGAACCATCCAGCAGGGGCACTTCCGGGCCGTTAACTTCAATGCGTAAGTCACCAATGTCCAAGGCCACCAAGGTTGCGAGTAAATGTTCCACTGTCCTAATCGTTGCTCCAGGTTCCCCTAGCTCCGTTGAAAGCATGGCTTCCCGCACCCAAGTCAAATCCGCTGGAATAATAGGCTTTTTAGGCAAATCCACCCGCTGAAAATAGCGGCCTTTCCCCGCCGCCACTGGACAAAGGGTAACGGTGGTTTCCACTCCAGAGTGCAGTCCCACTCCCTGGACTGTCAGAGGTGCTTTGATAGTATGTCCCATGGTGTTTAAGGATGATTGACAAAGTAACTGTAACTGGATTTGAGATCCGGAAATAACAGTTCCTTCGTCATTACTCTGTTTAATTTGAAACAAATCCAAATACTCAAGGATTCATTCTCCTTCATCAAATTTGCGATCAAAATCCTTAGACTTCATGTATTTTAATACAGGGCTATACATATAGTGATTGGCTACTAGTACTGTCCATTGTCAGTTTTACCTAAAGTAGTTTGCTCAGGAACAGTTCTAAATCATCGAGTACTTCGTTCTTTTGGATATACTCATTGCCTTCAGTTTGATGATCCAGATAAAAACTTAACGCATCAAACACTTTCTAAAAAGGTAGTCGACCTAACATGGCCGTCAACCCTTCCACTTGTTGGTACAATTCCATCAGGCGATCACCGTTGACGTGGAGTTCTGGGGTGGGATAATTTTCCAACACTTCGATCAGTCGTACCTGATTGTCTTTTTCTGCAGAGCTGATAATAGCTCCCCGCAGAGCTTCTTTATTGTCCCGCTTAGAAGGGGTGTGGATTACCTGACCCACCTGATTGAGCACATATTCCCCGGCAAAACTGTTGAGCACCCGGGAGAGGGTAACTGGATCTGCCTGAAACGGTCGATTGAGCCAACCCCGCAATTCTTCAGGGTTTTTATTGGCCATTTTTAAATAGGCTTTGAGGGAGGGGGACACTTTCCCAGTGCGGCTCAACTCCCCTAACTCCTCAATGGAGATGGATTCTCGCAAAACACTATAGGTCAGCACCACCCGTTCCGCTGCAGCCAGGGGAAGAGTTCCAGCACCAGCCAACAGGCTAGCAAACATTAAACTTAAACAAAAGTGAGGAAAACGCACATTCATAACCACTAAATCCACATATCGACAAAAAATCTTCTCTCTATACTAGAAGAATAATTTTTAATGATTGTCGCCTCCGAGGGCAGTGGAATGAGTGTCGCCTTTAATCCCCAAATTATGACCGCTGTGGAGCAGTTGGACTATGTAGTCACGGTGGGGGACGTGGCCAGCCAGGCTGGATTAGAAATTAACCAAACCCAACAGGGGTTGCTGACTTTGGCGTCGGAGGTGGAGGGCCATCTCCAGGTGGCGGAGTCGGGGGAAATTGTGTTTGCTTTTCCCAAGCAGTTCCGGACAATTCTCCGCAATAAGTATTGGCGTTTACGGTTCCAGAGTTGGCTCCAAAGCATTTGGCAGGTGTTGTTTTACCTGATCCGCATTTCCTTTGGCATTATCCTTATCCTTTCTATCCTGTTGATGTTAGTGGCCATCATTGCCATTATCATCGCGGTCAATTCCAAGTCCGATAACGATAACGATGGGGGTTTTAAATTTTCCGGTGACGGTAACCGTGGTGGGGGTGGGGGAATATTTTTCTGGCCGGGGGACATTTTCTGGCTCCTTAGCCCCGATGGTGGCCGGCAAAAACGGGATAAGAAAAGGTCTGATAAAAATAAAAACGAGCTTAATTTCCTCGAAGCCATTTTCTCGTTTCTATTTGGAGACGGTAACCCCAATGAGGATTTGGAAGAAAAACGCTGGCAAACCCTGGGTAGTTTAATTCGCCATAACGGTGGGGCGATCGCCGCTGAACAGGCGGCCCCCTATTTGGATAATGTGACCAAATTCAATCGGGACAATGAGGACTACATAATTCCTGTGCTAGCCCGCTTTAATGGTTATCCCCAAGTTTCCCCCAGCGGCGAATTAATTTACACTTTCCCCAACCTACAAGTCAGTGCCCAGGAGCGCCAATCAACCACTTTGAGTGCTTACCTGCGGGAAAAACCCTGGAAATTTAGCCAAGCTTCCTCCGGCCAAAAAATAGCGGCGATCGCCTTGGGGGGAGTTAACCTAATTTTGGCCTTAAGTTTGGGGGTAATGCTGAAAACCTACGGCGCTGAGTTGGATTTGGGGACACTGGTTTATTTCGTCCAGAGCATTTACGGCGTTCTGGTGACCTATGCAATCGGTTTCTTGGCTATTCCCCTAGTGAGATATTTCTGGCTGCAAGAACGCAATCAAAAACTAGAACAACGCAACGGCGATCGGCAACAGCGGGCCAAACTTCTGCAACCGCCCTCCCCTCCCCTCAAAGCTAAACTAGAATTTGCCCAGGAGTGGGCCACTAGCACCGTCATTACTCCGGCGGACATCACCTACCGCACCGACCAAGACTCCCTGGAGCAGGAGTTTAAACGCTTTACCCCAACCCAGGGGGACTAACAGTTGACCAACAGTTACAAAGCCTCTATCCTTAGCATTTTTTCGCTACAGTGGCCAATTGTTTCTGAGAAGCGTTAACATAAGTTAACAACTGTTTATTATCCACTCCATCCATTGCTAACCGGTGGAATATGATAACTACACTCACTATTGGAGAGTTCTAGCGTGAGCAAAAATAATAAAAAATGGCGTAACGCGGGCCTATATGCCTTGTTGTTAATTGTCGTTTTAGCGTTGGCATCGGCCTTTTTCGACCGACCGACCCAAACTAGGGAAACCCTCAGCTACAGCGATTTTGTCAATCGGGTAGAAGCCAATCAGATCGAACGGGTCAACCTCAGTGCCGACCGCACCCAAGCCCAAGTACCCAATCCCAGCGGTGGTCCTCCCTACTTAGTCAATCTGCCCAACGACCCCGACTTGATCAATATTCTCACCCAACACAACGTGGATATTGCTGTCCAACCCCAGAGCGACGAAGGTTTCTGGTTCCGCATCGCCAGCACCCTATTTTTGCCCATCTTGCTCTTGGTGGGAATTTTTTTCCTCTTCCGTCGGGCCCAGAGTGGCCCTGGTTCCCAAGCCATGAACTTTGGTAAATCCAAAGCACGGGTGCAAATGGAACCCCAAACCCAAGTTACCTTCGGGGACGTGGCCGGTATTGAGCAAGCCAAACTAGAACTCACCGAAGTGGTGGACTTCCTGAAAAATGCAGACCGCTTCACCGAATTGGGAGCCAAAATTCCCAAGGGTGTTTTGTTGGTAGGCCCCCCCGGAACCGGTAAAACCCTGTTGGCCAAAGCCGTGGCTGGGGAAGCGGGTGTACCGTTCTTTTCCATCTCCGGTTCGGAATTTGTGGAAATGTTTGTCGGTGTTGGTGCTTCTCGGGTACGGGATTTGTTTGAGCAGGCTAAAGCCAATGCTCCCTGTATCGTCTTCATCGATGAAATTGATGCCGTTGGTCGTCAACGGGGCGCTGGCCTTGGTGGTGGTAATGATGAGCGGGAACAGACCCTCAACCAGTTGCTAACGGAAATGGACGGTTTTGAAGGCAACACCGGCATTATTATCGTCGCCGCCACTAACCGTCCCGATGTATTGGATTCTGCCTTGATGCGTCCCGGTCGTTTCGATCGCCAAGTGGTAGTAGACCGTCCTGATTATGCTGGCCGTCGAGAAATCCTCAATGTCCATGCCCGGGGTAAAACCCTTTCCCAGGATGTGGATTTGGATAAAATTGCCCGTCGTACCCCTGGATTTACCGGTGCTGACCTGTCCAACCTGTTGAACGAAGCCGCTATTTTGGCTGCCCGTCGCAACTTGACCGAAATTTCCATGGACGAAGTCAACGACGCCATTGACCGGGTGTTGGCTGGTCCTGAGAAGAAAAATCGGGTGATGAGCGAAAAACGCAAAACCCTAGTGGCTTACCATGAAGCTGGCCACGCCTTGGTGGGTGCTTTGATGCCTGATTATGATCCAGTACAAAAAATTAGCATTATTCCCCGCGGCCGGGCCGGTGGTTTAACCTGGTTCACCCCCAGTGAAGACCGTATGGAATCCGGTTTATACTCCCGTTCCTATCTGCAAAATCAGATGGCCGTTGCCCTGGGAGGCCGTATTGCTGAGGAAATTATTTTCGGCGAAGAGGAAGTCACCACCGGTGCTTCCAACGACCTCCAACAGGTAGCCCGGGTCGCCCGCCAAATGGTAACCCGTTTCGGCATGAGCGATCGCCTGGGCCCGGTAGCTTTGGGTCGTCAGGGTGGTGGGGTATTCCTTGGTCGGGACATTGCCTCTGACCGGGACTTTTCCGATGAAACCGCTGCGGCGATCGATGAGGAAGTAAGTCAATTGGTAGACCAAGCCTATCAACGGGCCAAACAGGTCTTGGTGGAAAACCGTGGCATTTTAGATCAACTGGCAGAAATCTTGGTAGAAAAGGAAACTGTTGATTCTGAAGAGCTGCAAACTCTCCTGGCTAACAACAATGCCAAATTGGCACTTCTAGTTTAAGAATCCAAGCATTGGAATTCCTAGAGTTAAAACTCTGATCAAAACATTATCCCCTTCCTGATTTACAGGGGGGGATTTTTTTGTGGGCCATTAAGAGCGTGTTTGAAAAGTCGGCATAATTGGGAAAAATGGTGAAGAATACAGAATTTTCACCGTAATGATGCTGAGAGAATTTTACAGCAGCGACATCAGTGATAGCCAGTAGCAATTGGTAGAATCCAATCTCCCCCAAGCAAAAAGTGGGGGAAGAAAACGGAAAACTAATCTGAGGGAAGTGCTTAATGCCATTTTTTACATGCTCAGAGCGGGTTGTGCTTGACGACTTCTGCCCCATGATTTTCCCAAATGGCGAAGAATGGTTATTTCCGACAGTGGTAGGAAGACGGTACCTGGAAAAAATTGAATCACATCCTCAGAAAGAAGATTCGACTTAAGGTCGGAAGAAATGCCAACCCTAGTGCTGGTTGTTTGGACTCACAGTCAGTGAAAAAGGCTGGCGCTGGACAAGAAAGTGGTTATGACGGTGGAAAAAAGGTCAATGGTCGTAAACGCACAATCCTCGTGGATACCATGGGATTACTTCTCGATGTTGTGGTTCACAGCGCTCATCGCTCAGGCCACCAAGGTCTTACTCTACTCGGTACTTGGTTTGCTCCTCTATGGCAGTGCCTGCAATTGATATGGACTGACAGCACTTTTGGCAGTAAGAATTTTACTGCCTGGGTTAATTAATGAGACCTTTGGCTAGAATTTGGAAATCGTCAGCAAAAAGGATGGACAAAAGGGTTTTGAGGCTTTGCCTCGAACTTTTCAAACATATTCTTAGTGCGCCAGTTAGTTGAAAGCAGCAAATCAAATTTTACCGAATAGTTTATTCTGCCCAGTTTTCCAAGAATAAATTGTTAATGCGTGAAAATTCTCGAAGATTATTGGTGACAAGCGTTACTCCCAGACTTAACGCATGGGCTGCAATCAGCATATCCATAGCCCCAATGACAAGACCTCTACTTTCTAGATTACTTCTAATGTTGCCATAGGCGATCGCCGCTTCCTGAATTAAATTCCACGATTTCTAGCGGCATCAAGAATTGCATTAAGGCATCACGATTTTTCGATTGTTGTTGACTTTTACTGACACCATATTCTAATTCCGCCACGGTAATGGATGAAATACCAATGTCTGATATCTCCAGGGTTTGAAATTTTGCCAAGACTTTAAACGGTTTCTTCTTAATGAGATAAATGCAAATATTCGTATCTAGTAAATACTTCATTTAGAACTCTTCTCGTATATCTAAGGGAGGCTGTTCCCTAGTTTTCATAAAATCATCTGAAAATTGATCTAAGCTTTCAATTAAGGATTGCCAAGGGTTATTTTTAGCAATCAAAATAATTGTACTTCCAATTTTTTTAATGTAAACTTCGCTTCCGGCTATCGTAAAGTTTTCTGGTAAAATAACGATTTGATGGGTGCCATCGGTGCTAATTTGAGCTGTGTTCATGACGTTGCCTCTAGGATAAGTAAGGGGGAAGAGTTGGCGATCGCCGAAAGATCGACTTTTCTTTTTTGACAAGTTAAATTAATAGACTTCATCATGGGAACCTAAATTAAGTAATAAAATTGCCTCTTCCTTGTCTTCTGGGTTGTTTACAAATTCAAATAGCAGACGATAATTATAGTCGATAGAGCATGACCAAACGTTAGCTAGTTCTCCTTTGAGTTTATGGGTGCGTAGGCTAGGGTGAAAAGGATCTGTTGCCAACTGATGTAATATTTGTTCAATCATCGGTCTCAGATTAGGATTTTTGGGAATCAGGCGCTTGAATGAACGTAATGATTTTGGAGACCAGGCAATTTTCATTCTTGATCGAGCGCTTCCAAAAATTGATTTACTGAACCAAACTGAACATCACCGTTAGCAAATTCTTGGCGAATTTCTTTGATTTCCTCGGCTAATTTTTTTCTTCTTTTTTCTTGCAATCGTTTTTGAATAATATCAAGTAAGATTTCTTGATCATCTAGGGGTAGATTTTCAACGGATTCAATGGCTTTTTGAAATTCTGATGTTTTTAGCATTGTAGTTTGACGGAATTTATTTAAGGTTTTAACTACGTGAAAGAGGATTGGCGATCGCCAAAAAATCAGCTATGGGGCACTCCGGTTAGTTGGAAAGAGTATTTACATGTTTTCTAACAGAGAGTCGAATAGATAGGCTAATTCTGGTAGTTTGTTCTCAATTACATCCCAGATTATATCCAGATCAAGTTGATCATATTCGTGAACAATAACATCTCGCATTCCTGCCATTTCCCGCCAAGGTATTGCTGGATGTTGACTGCGGAAGTCTGGAGAAATTCGCTTTGTTGCTTCGCCAATAATCGTAATTTGATAGAGAATGGCTGATAATTTCTCATCGTTAATTTCTAGTTGTACTTTATCAATTTCATTCGTATAGCGCAAAATGCGTCTAATGGCATTGGCAATATCAATAAGGGATTCTTGATTACGTTGCATAGATAATTTGGGCAGATTCTAAAATGTTTTTACGTCTGAGCCAGTTTTCACTCCGATTGATTGCACTTTTGACAATTAAATCGACAGGACGTTGAAATATTTCTTGCAGTTCATCTCGCATCTGTATGGTTTCTGTTAAACCACGTTTTGCAGTAGGCGCAAATTCAATGAGTATGTCAATGTCGCTGTCTGAATGAAAGTTTGGACGTAGGATGGAACCAAATAAAGCAAATTCTTTGACCTGCCATTTGTGACAAAATTGACGAATTTGCTCCATCGGTAAATTTGTTGTTTCCATAATCCTGACGATTTCTGTTTGAGCTATTTAAGTTTGTTTGTGTGTTTCAATGGATCTCGAAGGAAAGGAAAATTGTATAAGCTTTTCCTATTTAGCTAGAGTGACAATCAAAGAGCATTTTTTAATTTTCTATCTTTTGAAAATGGCGAATCGCTCGGCTAGTGTTTTATCTCGGCAAGCTCTCGGTTTAGTAAATAGCTTAAAATCTGTATCTTTAAATAATTCCTGCTTACTTGTCACAATAGATTTGTAAAATACATTTTCTTTGATTTTTTCGTTCTTAATAATACTGTCAAAATCTTCATTTTGAAAGCCAAGAGATATATAACGACAGAAAAATACCAACCAAACGATCTCAAAAACGGATGACATTTTCGATGCTCTGTCTAATTCATCCTTAATTGTTTCCCTAAGAAAATCCTTAAGTCCTTGATCATTTCTTTTATTTTCAATATATAAACGCTCAATAACTGATAAAACATGACATAGGATTTTTGTTGATTCTCGTTTTAGTAAAAACAAAAGAGAAATTGTCTTTCTGATTTCTTTTCCACGATTTTGACTTGAATAACTAACCTTTAAATTATGTCTTTTGTCAAATAACTCTGCAATAAATTTTTCAATAATGCTAGTACCAGGGTGCTTTCGATGAATATCTAATGCAATTAGCAAGGTATGTTCAAATTTTCTAAAAGAAATATATTTCTTTCTTCGCAATACATGAGGAAAATATGCTCGATTATGTTCTCGATAAAGCCCATCGGGAAGATTGAGAAACGATGTTTTACTTTCGTTCAATGAGAGATTATATTGAGAGAGTTGATGGGAAAGAATGTCAAGCAATTTTTTTGCATTTTCTTTCGAATTACATAATATTCTGTAATCATCTTTAAAGCGGACAGCTGCATATTCAATATGCTTGGATTCTTGGGAAAACTTACGATCAATATCTGCTAAGATAGTCTCAGCAATTAGATCAGAGAGTGCCGAACCGATGGGAATACCATTTGTTCGTCCATCATTTGAATATTGAAATAATCTATCAATTTTATTTCCAAAAAGTCTAAATTCTTTATCTTCAAGTGCTTCTTCTCTTCCATGAATGGCCCATCCAATACCATGAGTATAGATTGACGGATAGAAATTTGTAATATCGGTTTTGGCTAAAATATTAAATTTTTGACCATCTAGTATAAGGTCTTCCTCTGCCATTTCAAGCCATTCATAAATCATTCTACCTGCACGAAGAGGGCTTAAGTCTTCAAAATCTTTTTTTGAAACTGGAATAGGAAAACTGTAGGCGGCAACCTTATTTTCTGAGTGGAAAATATGGCTTAATATATTATCCCAGTTTTGATGTAAATAAAAAATAATGTCGTGATAATTCCAAGGATGCTGAACACTAAAATTTCTGTATGTTAAAGTACTTTTGGGAAATGAAACAAAAGCCACTTGACGCTTTTTTAAATCATTAATGTTGATATTGTATGGAGTGTCTTGAAGTTTAATCTCTTTTGATACAGTAAAACTCGGTGGCAGGATATTTTCTTCGGGGAAATAACCAACATTCAGCAACCATTTTGCTATTTTATCCTTATTTACTTTCCGCACAAGAGATTCTGTTTCTCGGAAATGCTCATAGGTTGCAAACTTCATTAGCTATTATAAGTAATGACTTAAATATAGATTTTATCGCTGATTCGATTAGGGATGAGATACTCCTAAGTTCTGGAATCTTTATTTCTTAAGCTTCGTGTATCCTAAGAGTGTCCCATATCCATCCTAATTTGCTATAAACATATTTTCAACCCTTGTTCATTAAGTCGGCAAAAGATAATCTGTCCCCCTATTCTACTGAAAAAGTGATTTTTTGACGTTGGGCTAGACTTCAGCCAGTTTAGCCCAGTTCCATCATAAATTTATCCTAACTCCCCCCAATGCGAGCCACATCCTTGGCATTCTCCTCAAACGCCGCATTCAAAGCATCATCGCCGCTCAAACCCGCTTCTAGCGCTTTTTTGATGGCTTGCAATACCCGTTTATAATCCCGAGGCATTACCTTAACGAATTTGGGAATACTCGCTTCCCAATCTGCTAAAACAGCTTTACCTTTGGCGCTGTCGGTGTAGTTAACATGGTTCTGGATTAACTCTTTGAGATCCTTAATTTCTTCGGGATCTTCTAGTTTTTCTAAACCCACCATGGCGGAATTGCAACGGGTGGCAAAATCCCCAGTTTCATCGAAGATGTAGGCCACACCACCACTCATGCCCGCCGCAAAGTTTCGTCCTGTTTGACCAAGAACCACGACTTTACCGCCGGTCATATATTCGCAACCATGATCGCCCACCGCTTCCACCACCGTATTGACGCCGGAATTGCGGACACAGAACCGTTCCCCCACCATGCCGGAAATATAAACTTCCCCAGCAGTGGCGCCATAGAGACAAACATTACCGGCAATGATGTTTTCCGAAGCGATAAAACTAGAGCCTTTGGGGGGATAGACAATAATTTTGCCGCCGCTCAATCCTTTACCCAGGTAATCGTTGGCATCCCCTTCCAGTTCCAGGGTCATGCCCTTGGGAATAAAGGCCCCAAAACTTTGCCCCGCACTGCCTTGGAAATGGAGATGGACAGTATCTTCCGGTAAACCTTCCCAATGGCGTTTGGTGATTTCGTTGCCGACAATGGTGCCCACCACCCGGTTGATATTGGTAATGGGTAAAGTGGCGGTGACTTTTTCCCCTTTGGCGATCGCCGGTTGGCAGAGATCCAATAACTGGGTGATGTCGAGGGAATGCTGAAGACCATGATCCTGGGGAATTTGGCAATAACGACCCACATCGTCCCCTACTTCCGGCTGATGGAGAATAGTGGAAAGATCAATGCCTTTTGCTTTCCAGTGAGCTACGGCCTTTTTCGGTTCCAGAATATCGGTGCGACCAACCATTTCGTTAATGGTGCGGAAACCCAGTTGGGCCATCACTTCCCGCAGTTCCGTGGCAATAAAGGTCATAAAGTTGACCGCATGGGCCGGATCGCCGGTGAATTTGGCCCGCAGTTCCGGATTTTGGGTGGCAATGCCCACGGGACAGGTATTTAAATGACAGGCCCGCATCATAATGCACCCCAGGGATACCAGCGGCGCAGTCGAAAACCCAAACTCTTCCGCCCCCAGTAAAGCGGCGATAGCCACGTCCCGGCCAGTTTTCATTTGCCCATCGGTTTCCACCACAATACGGGAACGGAGATTGTTCAACACCAAGGTTTGATGGGTTTCCGCTAGGCCCAATTCCCAGGGCAACCCAGCATGTTTAATGGAAGTTTGGGGTGATGCTCCGGTTCCTCCGTCATAGCCAGACACTAGCACCACATCGGCATGGGCCTTAGCCACCCCAGCGGCGATCGTGCCCACCCCGACTTCCGACACCAGTTTGACGTTAATGCGGGCTTCCCGGTTAGCATTTTTCAGGTCGTGGATTAATTCCGCCAAATCTTCAATGGAATAAATGTCATGGTGGGGCGGGGGAGAAATTAAACCTACGCCGGGAGTGGAATGACGCACTTTGGCGATCCAGGGATAAACTTTTTTGCCGGGTAGCTGACCCCCTTCCCCAGGTTTTGCACCCTGGGCCATTTTGATTTGAATTTCCTTTGCTTGGGAGAGGTACAAACTGGTCACTCCAAAGCGCCCGGAAGCCACCTGTTTAATGGCACTGTTTTTGGAATCTCCCTGATCGTTAGTCCAGGTAAACCGTTCCGGATCTTCCCCCCCTTCCCCAGTGTTGGACTTACCACCAATGCGATTCATGGCGATCGCCAGGGATTCATGGGCTTCTTTGGAGATGGAGCCGTAGCTCATGGCCCCGGTTTTAAAGCGTTTCATGATCGCTTCAATGGGTTCCACTTCTTCGAGGGGAATAGATTCTCGGTCTTGGAAATCCAGTAAGCCCCGCAGGGTAAAGAACTTTTGGTTTTGTTCATTAACCAGGGCGGCGTACTGTTTATAAAGCTCGTAATTACCTTCCCGCACCGCCCGTTGTAATAAATGAATGGTTTGGGGACTAAATAAATGCTCTTCCCCATCCTTCCGCCATTGGTACTCACCCCCTACATCAAGGGTATGCAAATCACCAGGGCGAGGAGCAAAGGCATGTTGATGGCGCAAAATAGCTTCCTGGGCAATTACACCTAAATCAGAACCTTGGATGCGGGAAGAAGTGCGGCAGAAATATTCATCAATCACACTCTGATTTAAGCCCACCGCTTCAAAAATTTGGGCACCTCGGTAACTTTGGATGGTGGAAATGCCGATTTTAGAAGCAACTTTAATTACCCCTTTGGTGGCGGCTTTGATATAGTTTTTGCAAGCGGTTTTGTGATCCACATTAACCAGTAAACCTTCGGCGATCATACCGTCCAAAGTTTCAAAAGCTAAGTAAGGATTAATGGCTCCACAACCGTAACCGAGTAGGACAGCAAAATGATGCACTTCCCTCGGTTCCCCAGATTCCAATACTAGACCCACCTTGGTACGGGAACCGTTGCGAATCAAATGGTGATGTAACCCCGACACCGCCAGCAGAGCAGGGATAGCCGCTTTTTCCGCACTAACTTGGCGATCGCTGAGAATGATTAGGTTAGCTCCTTGGGAAATGGCCTGGTCAGCTTCCGTAAACAAATTATCTAACGCAGTTTTAAGGCCCGCTTCCCCTTGGTTCGGATCAAACAAAATGTCTAGGGTGACGGATTTAAATTCATCGTCGTCTAACGCTTTGAGCTTAGCTAGATCTTCGTTGGTTAAAATGGGAGTTTTCAACTCAATTAAGCGGCAACTTTCTGGCCGAGGATCAAGCAAATTACCTTCACCACCAATGGTGGTTTCTGCGGAAGTAATAATTTCTTCCCGAATGGAATCAATGGGGGGATTGGTAACCTGGGCAAATAATTGTTGGAAATAGTTGTAGAGTAATTTGGGCTTGTCAGATAGTACAGCCAACGGAGTATCCGCCCCCATGGAACCGATCGCCTCCACCCCATCCCGACCCATGGGAGCTAGGAGAATACGCAATTCCTCAAAGGTGTAACCAAAGGCCATTTGCCGTTGCCGTAAACTTTCTGCATCGGTGCCAGGAACATTGCCGGGGGAGGGTAATTGCTCCAGGGATTTCAAATTAGCCGCTAGCCATTCACCGTAGGGATGCTGACTGACAATCTCCTGCTTAATTTCTTCGTCGGCAATGATGCGCCCCTGTTCCATATCCACCAAGAACATCCGCCCTGGTTGTAGGCGACCTTTCTTGGCCACCCGCTCCGGTTCAATGGGCAATACTCCTGCTTCGGAGGCCATAATCACCAGATCATCTTTGGTGACGTAGTAGCGGGAAGGACGCAAACCATTACGATCCAACACTGCCCCCATCATTTTGCCGTTGGTGAAGGCAATGGAGGCCGGGCCATCCCAGGGTTCCATCAAACAGGAATGGTATTTATAAAACGCTTTCTTTTCCTGACTCATGGATTCGTGGGCACTCCAGGGTTCGGGAATCATCATCATCACCGCATGGGGTAGGGAGCGGCCAGCCAGATAAAGCAGTTCCAACGCATTATCAAAAATGGTGGAATCACTGCCGTCAATGTTAATCACCGGCTGAACCTTGGCCATATCTTCCCCAAACAGGGACGATTCAAACAGGGCCTGGCGGGCCTGCATCCAGTTGACGTTGCCCCGCATGGTATTGATTTCGCCATTATGGGCAATGTAGCGGTAGGGGTGGGAGCGCTCCCAACTGGGAAAGGTATTAGTGCTAAAGCGGGAATGGACAAGGGCCAGGGCACTTTCCATGTCCGGGTCATGCAATTCCGGATAATACTGCCCCACCTGGGCTGTGGTCAGCATCCCCTTATAAACCAACGTCCGAGCCGATAAACTAGCCACATACCAATAGGTATCAATTTTCGGCGATCGGATTGCCCCGTGGGTCAACTTACGGATTACGTATAATTTGCGCTCAAAGTCCAGGTCATCAGTCAAGCCTTCCGGCCGGGCAATGTAAACCTGTTGCATAAACGGTTCACTGGCGATCGCCGTTTCCCCCAGGGGTTCGTTCTGAGTAGGAATGTCCCGCCAACCCAAAACTTTTAAGCCTTCTTGGGCAACAATGTCATTGAATTTTTGACGAGCTTCAGCCCTGGCCAATGGATCGGGGGAACCGTAAATGTTGCCCACGGCATACTGCCCCGGAGCAGGAATGGTGATGCCTTCCGCCCCGGCTATTTTTTGGATAAATTTATGGGGAACTTGGATTAAAATACCGGCCCCATCCCCGGTGTTTGGTTCACAGCCACAGGCCCCCCGATGCTCCAAATTAACCAACATTTGCAGGCCCTGCTCCACAATATCGTGGGAAACTTTGCCCTTCATCTGCACAATAAAACCTACCCCACAGGCATCATGTTCATTTTGCGGATCGTAAAGACCTTGGACTTGGGGGGCGAGGTGAGAGCTGTTCATAGGACTGGTAACCGTACAAAAGTTTGGAACGAGGGGGTGAAGACCTTCGTGGCAGGGCATTCCCCGGTTTTTGAATTGTAGCGGTCATTACGGGGGGGAGGTAGGTTTCCTTAATGAATCTATTAAGTTTTGCTCAAATTTCAGATTCTTTGTCGAGAAAAGGTAACAAATTTAACTATTTTGTTGTGGTTAGTTCCAGCGTTGAACAATTCCCCCTAAATAATGTCTAAAAGCCATCAGTTAAACTGAAGGTCAGTCCCTAGCTGCTGGAGACCACCGCTATGAGCGTAGCCCTAGATCGGCAAATAGTTTATCCCGACAGTGATGGACAACCCATGGCTGACAACACCAAGCAATTCAGTTGGATTGTTCTATTAAAAGAAAATCTGGAGTGTCTTTTTGCTAATAACTCCGATGTTTTTGTGGCGGGGGATCTGCTCTGATATCCCGTGGAGGGTAAGCCAGAAATCCGGGTTGCCCCCGATGTTTTTGTCGTTTTGGGCCGACCTAAGGGCGATCGGGGCTCCTACCGTCAATGGCAGGAAGGTAATCAACCGCCCCAAGTGGTATTTGAGGTGCTATCCCCCGGTAATCGTCTGAAGGAGATGAACAAAAAAAGAGACTTTGTATGATTTTTACGGCGTAGAGGAATACTATGTCTATGACCCAGATAATAATGAACTGGTGGGTTTGCAACGGTGGCAGGGTAAGTTAACGGTCATTGATGAAGTGGAGTATTGGACGAGTCCCCTTTTAGGCATCCATTTTGAACTTACCCCGGAGAATTTACAGATTTTCTATCCCGATCGCCGTCCATTTTTAAGCACTGTGGCTCTGGCGGCGTTGACGGAACAGGCGGAAAAACGGGCAGAGTTAGCTGAGGCGGAAAATGCTCGCTTGAAGGAGTTACTACGGCAGGCAGGGGTCATTGAGTTTTAACCTCGGCGGGCTTTGACTTTAAATCCATTCTAATCACACTAGCCAAATCAACTGGCCACTAACCCGCCTTCGTTACCGGGGAAATTGTTTAAGGTGGAGTAAAAAGGAACGCAATCAATTGGCGCTATGTTGATCCCATTTCTGTTTAAGCTTACCCTCCCCTTGGCCAGCGGCATTGCCCTCTCAAGCTGTGGAACGTTACCGGAGGCCGACCTTGGAACCGCAGCAGGAAATCAAACTTCTTCTGAGCCGACCAATTCGGTGGAGATTGTGCAAGCTAATCAACCGGAGATTAAAGCAGTGCCAGTGATCGATGGTTTAGAACATCCCTGGGGTATGGCTTGGCTACCCAATGGCGACATTTTAATTACCGAACGGCCGGGGCGACTCCGCATTGTCCGTGATGGCGTTTTAGATCCAGAGGCGATCGCCGGGGTGGTGGCAGTTTCCACGGTTTCTGCCCAACAACTGTTTGCTTCCCAACAGGGGGGCTTACTGGATATTGCCTTGCATCCCCGTTTTGCAGAAAATCGCTTTGTCTATTTCACCTACTCCCACGGCACCCAACAGGCCAATCGCACTAGGGTGGCCCGGGCAGTTTTTGATGGAGAAAAACTGACGGATTGGCAAGTCATCTTTGAAGTGGGACAAACTAAACCCGGCGGTCAGCACTTTGGCTCCCGCTTAACTTGGTTGCCGGACGAAACTCTTTTGGTTTCCATTGGCGACGGCGGTAATCCCCCGGTGGAATTGGAGGGAGATTTTATCCGTCAACAGGCCCAAAATCGGGCTAGTCACCTTGGGAAAATTATTCGCATCAATGACGATGGCACCGTGCCTGCCGATAATCCTTTTCGCAACGACCCCAAGGCGGCCCCGGAAGTTTGGAGCTACGGCCATCGCAATATCCAGGGCTTGGCCTATGATCCCGTTACCCAAAAGGTATGGGCTACGGAGCACGGCTCTAGGGGCGGTGATGAACTGAATTTAATTCAAAAAGGAAAAAACTACGGTTGGCCGGTGGTGTCCTTCAGTAAAGAATACAGTACAGACCAGCCCGTTGCTCCGGCCACATCCCGCCCTGACATGGTGGATCCTCTCCAGATTTGGACTCCGGCTATTGCCCCTTCCGGTTTAACCATCTACAACGGCGATCGCCATCCAGAGTGGCAGGGAACCATTTTTGCTGGGGGGTTAGTGGACAGGGGCATCCGCCATTTACGGCTCGATGAAAATAACCAAATTATCGATGAAACCACTATTTCTATTGGCCAAAGGGTGAGGGATGTGCGCCAAGGCCCCGATGGCCATGTTTATGTTTTAACTGATCAAAATAATGGGCAATTACTGCGACTGGAATCGTAAATCCACTGACTAAAGCTCCAGCAATAATCTAATTTCTTCCCCAAAAACTATCCGCTCTCCCAAACGCTGACTTGCAGCAATTTTAGGAGAGCGGTCTAGGGGGTCAGCTTGGTTGAAACCTGACTGCCGGAAGGAACTTTAAACGTAGCTAATTCGGATTTTTGGGAATAGTTACTCTAAAGAACGGCCCCGGCCCACAGCCGGCTAACTTCAACCAAACGACCCAGGCACATACTACTCTCTACCATGGGCATCACCTCCTGTATTCCTTAACGGTACTGACTTAAAGGGTGGATGCTTCCCAAGGTAACTCAACTTTTTTTGAAAGGCAAGACAAGCGGCTCGGAATTTTTCCACGGTGGAAATTTGACTGCCCCAATGGAGGTGGAGATAGGAAGCCTGAACAGACCCTACACACCATCCATCCGTTGTGTTTTGGTCTATGGCCAGTAGTCCCCGTTGGCGGTAGAGAGCTTGGTTAGGGAGTTTCGTCATCTGGGAACGGTGAAATTCATGGCCTCGTAGGGATTCTGTTTGCCATAACCAACTGTGGGAATTAACCACCTGGGCTTGGCGGTATCCCAAACTGAGTTTTCCCCCCATGGTGACGGCGGTGGGTAACATTTCCAGCATGGGAAAAATTTGTCCCTCAAAGTTAGTTAGGCTTTGGCTTAGGTACATTAAACCGCCACACTCTCCGTAGGTGGGCAATCCCTGGTGAATTAGGGTTTTGAGTTGATCTTTTAAGGCTTGATTTTGGCTTAATTGCTCGGCAAAAAGTTCGGGAAAGCCACCACCAAGGTAAACCCCATCGATCGCCGGCGGAAGTTCGGTATCTTCTAGGGGGCTAAAGGGAATGAGTTCAAAACCACAGTGGGTGAGCAAATCTAGGTTATCAGCGTAGTAAAAGTTAAACGCTTGATCTTGGGCGATCGCCAACCGGGCTTGGGGAGATTTTTGGGGAACATCAAACAAGCTCATAGGACTGGGCAAATTCCTGGGGGTTTCCAAGAGCGGGAGAAGTTTGGGCCAATCCAATTGCTGGGCGGCCACATGGGCTAACTGGTCAAAATATTGCTGAATTTGGGGTAACTCACCACACGGAACTAAACCCAAATGGCGATCGGGCAGAGTTAAATCCTGCTGACGAAAAAATACCCCCAGAATGGGAATACGCAAGGGTTCCAACGCAATTTTGAGCAATTCTAAATGGCGATCACCCCCTACCCGGTTAAGAATTACCCCGACTAAATTTACCCCCGGTTGCCAATGGCGATAACCCTGGACAATGGCGGCAACGGAACCGGATAAACGCTGGCAATCCATCACAAAAACGATGGGCAAATTGAGCAAGCGAGCAATGTGGGCAGTGGAACTGTAATCGGTCAAACCTTGGTAGGGCACCCCGTCAAATAAGCCCATTACCCCTTCAATCAAACTGTAGGGAGTGCCTTGGCTGTGGTAGTGGAAACACCTTTGTACATAGGCTTCGGAAGTTAAAAAGGGGTCTAGGTTACGACAAGGCCGCCCCGTAATTTGGCTGTGGAACATGGGGTCAATGTAGTCCGGCCCCACTTTGAAGGACTGCACCCTTAGTTTTTGCCGGGCCAGGTAGGCCAACATGGCCAGGGTGATGGTGGTTTTGCCGGCACCGCTTCTTTCCCCCGCAATAATTACCGTCATTGTTGTTTTTTTTCCTTGACCTGTCCCAATTCCCGGGTAATTAAATTTTCAATTAACTCTAGCAACTGTTCCTGACCCCAATTTTTGTAAAGGTGGGCGGCGATCGCCATGGCCCCGGCCCCCACCCCTTCTTTGACAAAGCCCTGTTCATAGACCTGCAGTTGAGGATAAACCGACGATGAAAAACTGAGTTGCGGAGCTAGTAGGGACACTGGGGCAAGCAAATTTGCCAGACCCACCGTATCACCACTGGCATCTTCGCAGACCCATTTGGTTGTACCCACCACTAGGCGGGAAAAATCCACTGCTAGATTCTGTTGTCGAGTCAAGGCTTGGATCAGGGCATATACCGCCAACATCTGGGTTCCCCCGGCTAACATCACCCCCGTGCTATGACTAGCGGCGATCGCCATACCGGCCACGACCATTTGCATTGGATCCCCAACGGCGGCCACAACTTCCATGGCATTGAGATGCGGGGAATGATGTTCTAGACTCTGACGCACCAAAGCCAATTTTTGTTGATGGTTGCAATGGGGATGACTACTGTTCACTTTGCCCCCAGCGTCAATGCCTAGACCTAGCAGTACCCCCAGGGCTGTGGTAGTGCCCCCCACCACGCATTCGCTTAGCACTAAGTAACTTTCGGCATGTTCCTGGGCTAACTGTGCGCCCCACTGCAAACCCTGCTGAAAAAGATGCTCCACCAGGGCCAACGGTAACGCTTGCCCTGTGGAAAGACAGCGGGCGGGTTGTCCGTCTAGATTGATGACTGGCACCGCTGGGGGAATGGGTAAACCAGAGTTAAATAAATAAACCGGAGTATGGAGGGCATCCACCAACGCTTTGGTGATGAACACTGGGGAAACCCCAGAAATGAGGGGAGGTAAGGGATAGGTTGCCCCTGCCGTAGTTCCCTTGATTAAAAATTCCGCATCGGCGATCGCCGTCAATTTTCGATCAGCGGGGGTTTTACCCGCCGCAGAAATGCCCGGAATTAAACCAGTTTCCGTAAAGCCCAACACACAGACAAACACCGGTGGACAGTGGCCATGGCGCTCAATCCAGGATAAAGCTTGGTCAGACTGGGTATAAACTGTCAACATATTTCTGCAAGAGTGGGCCCAATTGGGAAAATCAACCTCAAATCCATTGGAATAGCCTTTTTTCAACCGTAAAAATCCAACTTTCTCTCTTCCCTTCTTCCTTCCATCTGATTATGGTTACGCCAATTAACTACCATTCCATCCATTGCCTGGCGGATATCTGGGCTATCACCGGAGAAAATTTTGCCGATATTGTGGCCCTCAACGATCGCCATAGTCATCCCCCCGTAACTTTAACCTATGCCCAATTGCGGGAAGAAATTACAGCTTTTGCCGCTGGCCTACAGAGTTTAGGAGTTACCCCCCATCAACACCTGGCCATTTTCGCCGACAACAGCCCCCGGTGGTTTATCGCCGATCAAGGCAGTATGTTGGCTGGAGCCGTCAACGCCGTCCGTTCTGCCCAAGCAGAGCGCCAGGAATTACTCTACATCCTAGAAGACAGCAACAGCCGTACTTTAATCGCAGAAAATCGGCAAACCCTAAGCAAATTGGCCCTAGATGGCGAAACCATTGACCTGAAACTAATCATCCTCCTCACCGATGAAGAAGTGGCAGAGGACAGCGCCATTCCCCAATATAACTTTGCCCAGGTCATGGCCCTAGGGGCCGGCAAAATCCCCACTCCCGTTCCCCGCCAGGAAGAAGATTTAGCCACCCTGATCTACACCTCCGGCACCACAGGACAACCCAAAGGGGTGATGCTCAGCCACGGTAATTTATTGCACCAAGTACGGGAATTGGATTCGGTGATTATTCCCCGCCCCGGCGATCAGGTGTTGAGCATTTTGCCCTGTTGGCACTCCCTAGAAAGAAGCGCCGAATATTTTCTTCTTTCCCGGGGCTGCACGATGAACTACACCAGCATTCGCCATTTCAAGGGGGATGTGAAGGACATTAAACCCCATCACATTGTCGGTGTGCCCCGGCTGTGGGAATCCCTCTACGAAGGGGTACAAAAAACGTTCCGGGAAAAGTCCCCTGGGCAACAAAAGCTAATTAATTTCTTTTTCGGCATTTCCCAAAAATATATTTTGGCCAAACGCATTGCCAATAACCTGAGCTTGAACCATCTCCACGCTTCGGCGATCGCCAGGTTGGTGGCCCGGTGCCAAGCCTTGGTGCTTAGTCCTCTCCATTACCTCGGGGACAAAATTGTCTACCATAAGGTACGCCAGGCCGCTGGGGGCAGACTGGAAACTCTCATTTCCGGAGGAGGGGCGTTAGCTAGACATTTAGATGATTTTTACGAAATCACCAGCATTCCCGTCCTGGTGGGCTATGGCTTAACGGAAACGGCCCCAGTAACTAATGCCAGGGTGCATAAACATAATTTGCGCTATTCCTCTGGCCGCCCCATTCCTTTCACAGAAATTCGTATTGTTGACATGGAAACCAAGGAGGATTTGCCCCCCGAAACCCAAGGTCTTGTGCTAATCCGTGGTCCCCAGGTGATGCAGGGCTATTACAACAAGCCGGAAGCCACCGCCAAAGTTTTAGACCAGGAAGGCTGGTTCGACAGCGGTGACTTAGGCTGGGTAACGCCCCAAAATGATTTGATTCTCACCGGTCGGGCCAAGGACACCATTGTGCTCAGTAACGGGGAAAATGTGGAACCCCAACCCATTGAAGATGCCTGTTTACGCAGTGCCTACATTGACCAGATTATGCTGGTGGGCCAGGATCAAAAATCCTTGGGGGCTTTGATTGTGCCCAACTTCGATGCATTGCAAAAATGGGCAGAGACGAAAAATTTACAAATCACCGTGCCGGAACCGTCGGCTAGCAGTGAAGGGATGCAGGCTAGTGGTTTGTATGACCCCCAAGTGGTGGGGTTAATGCGGTCGGAGTTGCATCGGGAAGTGCGCGATCGCCCTGGCTACCGAGCCGATGACCAGATTAAGGATTTCCGTTTTATCCCAGCACCATTTTCCCTGGAAAACGGCATGATGACCCAAACCTTGAAGCTCAAACGACCAGTGGTAACCCAAACTTATCAACATTTAATTGACGAAATGTTTTAAGAACCTGTTTATAAAGTCTGATTCTGCCCCCTAAATCCCCCAATACTGGGGGACTTTGACTTAGTTTCCCCCCAAACTTGGGGGGCCAGGGGGGCTTTTCAAACACGATCTAAGGCCTATGGGTAAACTTTTAGTCAGGCCTATCTCTTGAGAAAGACCCTTCCCAGCCTCCCCTAATCGGGGGAAGTGCCTCGAGCTCTGCAAAGGCGGTGGGGTAAATAAAATGCTTGACTCAATTTCTCCCGTGGGTGGGTTAAGGCTAAGAGGGAAAACCCTAGCTTTGGTTGGCGAGTAAGCTTGCGGCAAGTTCGATAAGATATACACATCAATCTTGTGAAAACGCCATGCAGGGAACCCTGAACGAAATTGATCTCCGGAGTATCCTGCGGCTCATTGAATTGGGCCAGCGGACGGGGCAACTTTTCGTTGAGGTCTATCCCCATCAGAGTTGTGGTCGGGTTTTGCTAGACAAAGTTGGCTATTGGTTTTTCTTTTTTGTAGATGGCAAGTTGGTTTACGCTGCGGATCAAGACTGTGGCAATTTGCGCCGCCTCCAGGATTATCTTCGTCACCATGACATTGCTATTCCCCTCGGAGAGATGGAACTGGAAAGCCTAGCCCTGAACCACATTCCCGAATACGCTTGTCTGTGGCAATTACTTTCCAAAAATATTCTCACCCCCGCCCAAGCCCACCGCATTGTTTTAGGCATGGTGCAAGAGGTGCTGTTTGATGTGTTGAGTTTACGCCAGGGAAATTTTGTTTTTGCCTTGGGAAGTGCCCTAGAGCCGCCCCTTACTTCCTTTGCAATTACCCCCCTATTAACCCACGTCGGGCAACAAATCCAAGCTTGGAAACAGTTATACCTACGCATCCAATCCCCCGACCAACCGGTGGCGATCGCCAAGGATCCGGAATTGGCTAGTAAAATACCGGCCAAATTTGCCCAACATTTCCGCAGTTGGACCGATGGAGCCATTCCCCTACGCCAAATCTCCCGCTACCTACAAAAAAATTTGCCCGCCATTGCCCATGGCCTTTATCCCTACATCGAATCAGGGGCGATCGAAATATTTCCGGCCCATGAATCCCAAGGTGAGAACGGTTCAGCCTGGGAAACCTTGACAGACCACACCATCCATAAAGTCGTTTGCCTCGACGACGACTATGCCATTGGGAAACAAATTGAACTTTTTTTAACCAATCAAAACCCCAACTGTGAGGTGGTGGTGCTCCAGGATCCCCTCCAGGCCATGACCACCTTATTGACTTTGCAGCCTGATCTGATCCTTTGTGACATCACCATGCCCCACCTGGATGGCTATGAAATTTGTCGAATGGTCCGCCATGCCCAGCACCTAAGGGCAATTCCGATCATTATGCTCACTGGCAAGGAAGCCTACCTCGACCGACTCCTGGCCCGGATGGCAGGGGCGACGGATTACCTGACCAAACCCTTCACCCAAAAAGAACTAATTTCATTAGTTGAATCTTACTGTAAAAAATCATGATCTTTTGATCATTATCTCCATCCCCCGTCGCAGCACCGACAATTTTGCGGTAAATTGTCAACAACAATGGGCTCCCCAACAAAAAATAATACTGACTGAATTGTTAAGGGAGCGACTATGATGGAAAATAAACCAGGCAGGATTCGCCAATTTGCTTCGGATCCAGGTTTGCAGTGCCAAGCAGAAAGGACTTTTATGAACGCAGTTTTGCTGGTTGAAGACAGCTCTAGTCAGCGCGAGATGATATCTGGCATCCTCAAAGACCATGGCTGGCAGGTCACCATCGCCTGTGATGGGGTGGAGGCCCTGGAAAAATTGCAGAATTTTAGTCCGGACCTAGTGGTGCTAGATATTGTCATGCCCCGCATGAATGGCTATGAGGTTTGTCGACGCATCAAATCCGATCCGAAAACCAAAAATGTGCCAGTGATTATGTGCTCCTCCAAGGGGGAGGAATTTGACCGTTTTTGGGGCATGCGTCAGGGAGCCGACGCCTACATTGCCAAACCATTTCAGCCCATGGAACTGGTGGGCACCATCAAACAACTCCTGCGCAATTGATTGTGGGGTTTTATGAAACTTGGGTTATGGTTATTTAGGGTTTTAGGTGGGGAAATCTATGGTTAGTTCTAATTCCGCTGATATTTTCGTTGATGGCAAACAGGAATTAGATCCGGCGTTTCAGGAACTGCAGGCCCTGGAAGGGGAACTTCATCTCAGATTTTATTTGCCCTCCCGGGAAGAGTTTGCCCTGCCAGCGGTTTCCATTCGAGAAGTGATGCAACAGGAGCCAGACCGCATTACCCCCATTCCTAATGCCTCGCCCCTATTGTTAGGAACTATTAACCTCCGGGGCCAGGTCATTTGGGTAGCAGACCTAGGGCGTTTTTTGGGGAATAATGCCAATCTCAACACCGACCGGGCGGAAATTCCCGTCATTGCGGTGGAAGATCAAGAAACTCTTTTGGGTTTGGCAATCGACTCCCTCGGTAATATGGAATGGTTGGACACGGACAATCTTCAGCCGGCCAACGATGTGCCGGATCACATTGCCCCCTACGTCCAGGGAGAGTGGCAGATTCCCGCTAACGATGCCCCCTCCTCTCCTCCCCAAATTTTGCGCCTTCTAGACCATGTGGCGCTACTCCGATCCGCCCGCTGGGCAACTTGATATATCCAGCTAAGGCAATGGATTTTTATTCACCTTGGCCTACCTAAAACCGACTGAGGAAACCGGCAAAATGGCAACAGAAACCAATTTTTCGCAGCTTTATGGGTTGGCCTACGCCGCCTATGGACAGGGGAATTATCAAGAAGCTTCTTCCCATATTGAACAATTGGCCGCTGATTTTCCCGAAGATCCTAATGTATTGTTGCTCCGGGGGCATATCTATGTCGGCCTGGAACAATACGCCCTAGCCCACCAGGCTTATCAGGGGGTAATTCGGTTTTCCGATCGCCAAGACTTAATTGACTGCGCTAACCAGGCCCTAGGGCAAATCCAAGAAGAGGAACCAAGGGGCAACGGAGCCAAAGATTCCCTTGACCAGGATTGGCAAAGTGACATCGATGCCATTGACAATTCCATGGCCTGGGAAACAGGAGTGTTCACCGAAGAGGATTTCGGCGAGCCCACTTTGGGCCGGGCCCCCAGCCCCACTAATCCGGGCATGGACCATCCCTTTGGCCGCAGCTCTGCTTCCTTTGGTACCAGTGGGGCCAGGAGTTACGAAATTGAAAACCTAGATTGGAGTCCGGAAGCTTTCACCGATGACCTGGACTCCGATGATGAACAGACCATGATGCCCCAAACTGGCGAGTCTACTTTTGTGGTGCCACCGGCCTTTGGTGAAGGGATAGCGGATTTTGCCGATTTAGCGGCGGATGTCTCCTCAGCCGGCATTGGCGGGACAGATGGTGCCGAATATCCCCCATATCAAACTTGGGACGGGGGCGACTGGAGTGAAGCTCTCGGTTTGGATGATCCTGAAGCCTTGGCTCAGGCCCCTACCCCCACCTCTGGCGATTACGGCGCTGGCAATAACCTACCGAGTTTTGATGCGTTTGAGGAAGGGGTGGAGGATGAGTTGTCCGATTTTAACCTGACGGATATTGCCCCAGAGTTGCCCGATTCTTCCCTCTTTAGCCAAGCCACTAATTTGGACATAGGTGCGGTGGGTCGCATCGATGACACCCAGGGCGGTGATACGGTGGTCCATGGAGGTAATGCAGCGCCACCGGGCATGGCCACTTGGTTGAAACCGGATGGGGCCGCCACCGGGGATTTATCCAGCGCCACTAGTCCCTTTAATGACCGGCCCACCAGTGAGGTAGATGCGGGTTTTCTCGGTTGGTTCACCAATGCTTCCCTGTTTAGAAAGCAGATTTACATGGCGATCGCCTCCGGTGTGTTTTCCGGGTTCGCGGTGTTGGTATTGGGAAGCATAGTGGGTTTAGGGGGAACTCCCAAAGACGTACCTGCTCCTTCAGGGGAAACCACCACCGAAGCTCCAGCAGAAGGTGCCCCCGCAGAGGGCCAGGCCCCTTCCCAGACCCCAGAGGAAGAACCGGGCAAACCATCCCTCCTCAACCTCGCCTTCCTCACAGCCATAGCCACGGCGATCGGAGTCTTTCTGATCAATCGATTGCTGATGCAACAGATTAAGAGTATTATCGACGACCTGCAAAATCAGTTTGAATCCATCTATGAGGGCAATTTCAATGTCCGGGCCAAGGTGCGATCGGAGGATGAATTGGGGGCTTTGACCCAACGGTTTAACTATATTTCCCAAGTTATTCTCACGGCCACTAGTGAAGCCCAGGAACGGGCTGCTACCACCGAAAAAGTGCGGGAAAAATTACAGCGCCAAGTAATTCGGCTCCTGGACGATGTAGAGGGAGCTTCCCGGGGAGATTTAACCGTACAAGCGGAAGTAACGGCGGATGAGCTGGGAGCGGTGGCCGATGCCTTTAACCTAACTATCCAAAACCTGCGGGAGATTGTGTTACAAGTTAAAAATGCCGCCAAGCAGGTGAATAACAACTGTAAAGACAGTGAGTCCTTTGCCCGCAATAACTCCAGCGATGCGTTGCGAATGGCGGAGGAATTGGCCGTCACCCTCAACTCTGTTCAGTTAATGACGGAATCCATTGAACGGGTAGCAGAAAACGCCCGGGAAGCGGAGGAAGTGGCCCATACTTCATCTTTAACTGCCCTCAAAGGTGGGGAAGCGGTGGAAAGAACGGTGGGGGGCATTCTGCAAATTCGGGAAACGGTGTCGGAAACTGCCCGCAAGGTAAAACGGTTAGCGGAAGCATCCCAGGAAATTTCCAAAATTGTGGCGGTTATTTCCCAAATTGCCTCCCGGACTAACCTGTTAGCTTTGAACGCCTCCATCCAGGCGGCCCGGGCAGGGGAAGCAGGGCGGGGCTTTGCCATCGTTGCAGACGAGGTGCGACAGTTGGCGGATCGTTCTGCTAAGTCGTTGAAGGAAATTGAGCAAATCGTTTTGCAAATTCAGAGTGAAACCGGCTCCGTAATGACCGCCATGGAAGAAGGTATCCAACAGGTAATCGACGTAACTGACAAGTCGGAACAGTCGAAACGGGCCCTGGAGGATATTATTGAGGTGTCTAATCGGATTAACACTTTGGTGCGTTCCATTACTGCTGATACCGTCAAGCAGCAGGAGAACTCCGGTGCAGTGTCCAACGTCATGCAGTCCATTGAGCTGACGGCCCAGGAAACTTCCCAGGAATCTCAACGGGTAGCAGGATCTTTGCAAACCCTGGTCTCCATTTCCCGCGACCTGTTAACTTCGGTGGAACGGTTCCGGGTGGAAAGTCGCTAGGGTCAGGGCAGTGTATTTCCCCCAGCCTTGGTGTCGAAACATTGGAGTGGGGCCCACATGTCCCAGTCATTAATTATTGCAGTGAAGTATGTCGGATCGAGGCTCTCGCCACTCCCTCAGTCTTTGGTTCCAGCGTTTGGTTGCAGCCTTTTTTTTAACCGGCCAAGTTTTTTTGCACATTTTGCAAGGGCGCATTAATCGGCGCAATACCCTGGAGCAAATGAATATGGTCGGCCCCGAATCCATGGCGATCGCCTTGATTACTGCTGGTTTTGTGGGTATGGTGTTCACCATTCAAGTGGCGAGAGAATTTATTTACTATGGGGCCACCACGACCATTGGGGGAGTTTTATCCCTATCGTTAACTAGGGAATTGGCCCCGGTGCTGACAGCGGTGGTGATCGCCGGGCGGGTGGGGTCCGCCTTTGCGGCGGAAATTGGCACCATGCGGGTAACAGAACAATTGGATGCTCTGTATATGCTCAGGACAGATCCGATTGATTATTTGGTCGTTCCCCGGGTGATCGCCTGTGGATTAATGTTACCGATTTTGACCGGATTGTCTCTGTTTGTGGGCATGGCGGGAGGATTGGTAATTTCCTCCAGTCTTTATGCCATTAATCCAACCATTTTTTTAAACTCTGTGCAAAATTTCACCCAGCTATGGGATGTATTTGCTTGTTTGTTCAAATCTTTGGTATTTGGCGTCATCATCGCCATTATTGGTTGTAGTTGGGGCTTAACCACCACTGGGGGGGCCAAGGGAGTAGGCGAGTCCACCACCACTGCAGTGGTCACGTCCCTATTGGCCATTTTCATCAGCAACTTTTTCCTATCTTGGTTAATGTTTCAGGGGACGGGGGATACCGCCCTAGGCTAGAGGGCTATGGCATTGACCTTGGTTATGGGAGCCATAGCATCTCCGTGGGTTTCTGTGGGGACAAAGCTCTGCTACAGTCGGTTAAACGAATCTTTCTATCCCTCTAATCCCCTAACAGCACCCAATCCCATGAATATTTTCGGCATTGGCTTACCCGAACTAGGTTTAATCTTTGTTATTGCCCTATTGGTGTTTGGCCCTAAAAAATTACCAGAAGTGGGGCGCAGTTTGGGCAAAGCTCTGCGGGGATTCCAGGAAGCTTCCAAGGAATTTGAAACGGAACTGAAACGGGAAGCCCAAAATTTGGAAAAGTCAGTACAAATTAAGGCAGAACTAGAAGAAAGTAAAACCCCAGAGAGTAGCAGTAGCTCAGAAAAGGCCAGCTAACCCCTCCTTGGCGATCGCCAAGGAGGCAAGATTAGTTCATGGTGGGTTCCATTGACTTGATGGTGGTGCCCCTAACCGTCAATGGTTAAATGGTTGACTCCAAAGAATAGGCTATAGTTAATAGGTATGGAAACTGTCATCCCAGTTTTTTTCTACCCTGCTGAATTATTTAAACCCTTTTTTAAACATTTTTATCTTTACTAAGAGCGTGTTTGAAAAGCCCCCCTGGCCCCCCAAATTTGGGGGGAAACTAAGTCAAAGTCCCCCAGCATTGGGGGATTTAGGAGGCAGAATCAGACTTTATAAACAGGTTCTAACTAACGAAAATTTTAAATAAAAATAATACTTGGAGGAGAATAAAAGTTTTTAGTTTTAACCCCAAAAAACATAGCGCATCGGTTACCATCTGCTGATGGATAGATAGCTTGTCACACAAGAGTTCCATGCAAAATCTTTCCCTGCAAAAAGCACTTAAAAAGCCGGAAGTCAAAACTCTACTCCAGCAGTTGGGCGATTCCTTGGGGAAAAACTTTGCTATTTTTGACATCGGAGGTCACTGTCTTTGGGGCAAGGCCCAAGATTCCCAGCCAAAAGTTGATATTTATTGCCACCAAGTATTAATGGGGACCATAACTGGGGAATTTACTGAGCATTCCGCCGAGGCGATCGCCGCTATGCTAAGTTACATTGTGCAAACGGAGTATGAAAAAAAGCAGTTAGCCAAAGATACCCTACAAAAGTATGAAGAAGTAGTTTTTCTTTCACAATTTGCGAATGCTGTTGCCACCTGCACTGGGCTACAGGAGCTAATCGAAGTAATTAGGGCTGAGATTCGTCAAGTTATCAGTGTCGATGAAATATTTTTATATCTTTATGACCAAAGTCAGGATAGCCTAACTCCACTTTTGTATAAAACAGAAGAATCATTACAGAATTTTAAAGCAATTGAAAAAATTGTCGAGCGCGTTTTAAAGCTTAATCAAGTCGAAGTAATTGATGACATTCAAAATGACCAAGATTACCTCAATCAACCCTCTAAAATTCGCTCTTTACTTTGTTATTCTCTGACTGTCCAAAACTCAATTATTGGCGTTCTTGGTCTAGCTCACTACCAAGTCAAGCACTTTGATTCTAGTGACTTAAATCTTTTTTCCACCCTCACCGGCCAAGTAGCGGCAGCAATTCGTACTGCTCAATATTACGAAACCATCAAAAACTATTCCCAAACTCTAGAAATTAGGGTGAAGGAGCGTACCATGGAGTTGGAATTTGCCAAACAACAACTAGAGCAAGTTAACCAACGACTCAAACATTTAGCCATTTATGATGAACTAACCCAAATTCCCAATCGTCGCTATTTTACCAGTTACTTAGAACAGGAATGGCGACAATGTTTGCGGCAAAAATCTCCAATTTCCTTAATCTTATGCGACGTAGATTATTTCAAAAACTATAATGATCTCTATGGTCATCAGATGGGGGATAAATGTCTCCAAAGTGTGGCTAAAGTTATTCAAAATGCATTGAAACGTCCTTCCGATGTGCTCGCTCGCTATGGAGGTGAGGAATTTATTGTGATTTTGCCCTACACCGATCAATCAGGGGCTTACACCGTGGGCCAACGCATCCACCACTGCCTAGCCGAGGCACAGATTTCCCATGCCGATTCCCCTACGAGCCGTTACCTCACCATAAGTTTAGGGATTGGGACCACCGTGCCCCTATTGCATTATCATCCCAGTGATTTAATTAAAATTGCTGACCAGGCCCTCTATGCAGCCAAGGCGGCCGGGCGTAACCAAACGAAGCTGAAAACTTTATCTTTTCAATGTAGTTAGTTAAAATTGTGGGATCAAATATTAATTGGTAAGTTTTGATAATTAATTGACTAATTAGCCCATGAGTCTTGTTTTTTTAGTAGTATTTTTTCTGTTAACCAACGCTATCTTTACTAAGGTGTTGATCAGCTTGCCTGAATACTTGGTTAATCAGGGGGCAATGGTGGGGCGCTTTGCCGTACTAGGGTTAGTTGTTCTTTTGCTTAGTTGGACAATGGGGGATGATTGACTATGGTGCCCCAACAATTAATTTTAAAAAATTTCCTCAGTTATCAGGATGTGAGCCTGAACTTTCGGGGCCTGCATACGGCCTGTATCTGTGGGTCTAACGGTGCGGGTAAATCGTCTTTGTTGGAAGCAATCACTTGGGCAATTTGGGGCAAATGTCGGGCTGAAAGTGAGGATGATGTGCTCCATAACGGCACCGACCAAGTGAGAGTGGATTTTGAATTTATTAGTAATAACCAAACCTATCGAATTATTCGTAGTCGCCAACGGGGGCGCAGTAGTGTAACGGAATTTCAGATCAAAAGCGGTGATCATTTCCGCACCCTTTCCGCCAAAGGACTCAGGGCCACCCAAGAAAAAATCACCAACACCTTAAAGTTAGATTACGAAACTTTTGTCAATTCCGCCTATCTTCGCCAGGGAAGAGCCGATGAATTTATGCTACGTAAACCCAGTGAACGTAAGCAAATTCTGGCAGATTTATTAAAATTGGACCAGTATGAAATGTTGGCAACTAGGGCCAAAGATATTTCCAAAGAAGCCAAGGGTAAAATTAATATTCTCGATGAACGTTTACAAATCTTAGAGCAGGATTTAAATCAACGGCCGGATGTGGTAGCTAATCAAGCCAAACTAGTTGCAGAAATCACAGAAGTGCAAGCCCAACAACAACAGACACAATGGCAGTTACAACAGCTACAAACTAGTCAAAATCAACGTCAACAATGGCAAAAGCAAGCCGGATGGCAACAGCGACAGTGTCAGGAATTGACTACTGAGATTGCCAGGTTAGAAAACCAAAATGAAGAAATTAATCAGCAATGTCAAAAACTAAAATTACTCCTAGAGCAAGAAGCAGTTATTCAAGTTAATTTTCAGCGCTATCAAACCTTACAAAGCCAAGAAACAGAATTAGCTAAAGCTTTTCAGCAATATCAAAATTTGCAACAGCAACGACAGGATTTGGAGCAACAGTTGCAGCGTCAAGAAAATGAATTAGCGAGACAAACAGAGCAGCAGCTTCTGCGTTTGGAACATCTGGATAAGCAATTGGCCGAGTTACAACCTATTTTGGCTCAACAACAGGACATTGAAGCGGACTTAGATAAGTTAAAAATTGCCAAACAAAAACTAAGCCAGCTTGATAACCTTCAACATCAAGTTGCGCCCCTTTTACAACGACGTTCTGCCCTACAAGGGGATTTAGCTAGGGCCAGGGCCCAGTGTCAGGCTCAACTAGAACAACGCCAGGCGATCGCCAAACAATTACAGATAGCCATCGCTGCTATTCCTGAGCAAAGAAGGGCTTTTCAGGCTTTGGATGAGGAAATTTTCCAACTAAAAAATAAACAGGTTTATCTTAAACGAGTGGAAGAAAAAGGCCAGGAAAGGGGTCATTTCAAAGAACGACTCCAGGAAAATCAACGATTGTTTGAAAAACAGTTACGGGAATTAGAACAAAAACTGACCTTATTGGGCATTCCTGGGGCAACTTGTCCCCTATGTGAACAGGGTTTAGATGGCCACTACCACCAACAAGTGATTGAAAAAACTGAGCATCAATGTCAAGAACTACGCAATCAAATTTGGATTCTGAAGGAACAAATTACCCTTGCAGATCAAGAGCTAGCTATTCTCCGTAATGAATATAAAGAAATTGCCGATGGCTTAACTAATTTAGAACAATTGTTGCAACATTATGGACAAATGGAAGCAGAATTAGAAAAAAGTGGAGAAAACCATGAACAATTAGTGGAGTTAAATGAGCAAATTGCTGACTTAGAATTGAGCTTGACCGAAGGAAACTTTGCTGAATCTCTCCAATTAGAATTAGCGGCTCTAGAGCGAGAATTAACTAACTTAGCCTACGACGAACAAACCCATGCTTTGGCCCGCTCTACGGTGGATCAACTAAGAAAAGGGGAAATTCGCCAAGCTAAGTTGAAAGAAGCCCAAAGTAAATATCGACAATTAACAGGCGATCGCCCTGGTTTGGAGCAAAAATTACTGGCATTGCGTTCCCAATTGCAAAGTTTGGGCACCAGTTCTCCCCTCCGCCAACAATGGCAACAGGTGAGTACAGCTATATCCGAACTGAATTACAACAACGAAACCCATCAACAATTATTGGGAGAATTGCGACGTCAACAACCTTGGCAGTTAAAGCATCAGGAGCTAGAACAAGCCCGGCAACAATTACCAATCCTAATACAACGGGGCCAGGAATACCAAGATCTAATTGGCGATCGCCAGCGCGCCCTAGAGGAAAGACAAGGAGAATTGGCCCAGTTAGAAGAACAGATTCGCCAGTATGCAGACCATGGGGAACAAATTAAATTGTTGGAGCAAGAATTAGCACAAAGAAGGCAACAACTGGATAATTTGCTGGCAAAAAAAGGTGGTTTGGAGCAGTTATTAATTCAGATTGATACTTTACAGGGAGAATATGAAGAAACAAAACAGCAATTTGACCAGGCTAAAAAACAATTTCGCATTCATCAAGAATTGGGTAAAGCCTTTGGCAAAGATGGTATTCAGGTAATGATTATTGAAAACATTCTGCCCCAGTTAGAAGCAGAAACCAATTACATTCTGGCAAGATTAACCGGGAATCAACACCATATCCAATTTGTCACCCAAAAGGAGGGTAAAAGTAGCACCAAAAACAAACCAAAAATGATTAATACCCTAGATATTCTCATTGCTGATGCCCAGGGTACCCGTCCCTATGAAACCTATTCTGGTGGAGAAGCTTTTCGGATTAATTTTTCCATTCGTTTAGCCCTAGCTAAATTATTGGCTCAACGGTCTGGCACTGCTTTACAGTTACTAATTATTGATGAAGGTTTTGGTACCCAGGATGCGGACGGTTGCGATCGCCTGGTGGCTGCCATCACTGCCATTGCTTCAGATTTTGCTTGTATTCTCACTGTCACCCACATGCCCCAGTTTAGGGAAGCCTTTCAACAGCGCATTGAAGTGAATAAGACCGAGTTTGGTTCCCAATTGGCCATTGTTAGCTAGATTAAATCGGTATTTTTTCTGTTTATACTTAATTTTATCAGGAAAATTTTTTAAATTTGGAAACGACAGAAAGTATGAAAACTAACTATGCTTAGTGCCATCGGGGAGAATAGTTCCCGTCAACTTAGCGGCCGTTAGTTTGACCATAATTCGATTACCTGCGCCAATTTTGGCTCCCTGTAAATTAGCTCCACTCAGATCCGCCCCACTTAAATCTGCTCCTACCAGATTAGCTTCCTGCAAATTAGCTCCCCGCAGATTAGCTTCCAACAAATTGGCCCGGAAAAGATTAGCCCGAAAAAGATTGGCATTTTCCAAATTAACTTGGTGTAAAAAACTGTCGCTCAAATCTGCATTACTTAGATTGGCAGACACCATTTTCCGTCCTGACAAATCCTTCTCTTTTAAATTAGCCCAACGCAAATCTGCCCCGGTTAAGTCCCGATAGTAGGGTCGATTGTGGTTTTCTTGGTGATGGTGCTGGGAACTGGAACTGTGGTTGTGGTTGGTCTGGTGATGATGGTGATGGGATTGAGGTGGACGATCGCCGGGGGGCGGGTAAGGTGGAGGAGATGTGGCCTTGGGCTTGGATTTGGGTTTAGCTTTGGGAGCTTTGCTGGTCTGGTCCTTTTTAGGAATCTGGGAAGTTTTAGCGCTTAACTCCAGCTCCAATAATTCCTTGAGGCGATCGCGGGCTTGGTTAATTTCTTTGAGTTTCCTGGCCGCTTTGGCCAATAGGCGGGGATTGTCCCTGGGCAGGCGATCGGGGTGCCAAACAAAGGCTAAATCTCGATAGGCTTCATTGATTTCCTCCAGACTAGCCCCTACCTCTAGCCCCAGGATTTCGTAATAGTGGGAAAACTCTTGCATAATCACCGCTGTGCAATGGCCCACCTAAAAGCGTAATATAGAAAGGTTGTCAATTTTTAAGATCCCAGAGAAGTCATGGCAGTTCCCAAGAAGAAAACCTCCAAAGCAAAACGTGATCAACGCCGGGCCCACTGGCGCAGACAAGCTTCCTCCCAAGCGCAAAAGGCTTTGTCCCTCGGCAAATCCATTTTATCTGGCCGTTCTACTTTCCTCTATCCCCCCGCAGAAGAAGAAGGGGAAGAAGAGTAAAGATAAATTGTCAGTTAGCCGAATTTAGCATCAAGGTGAGGGGCGATCGCCAAGGACAAAACGGTTTTGGGAAAAATAATTGAATTGATTGAACTTCAATGCTTAACCAGTTCCCGAAGCTTCGCCTAACTCCCTTCACAACGGGCATTGTTGCTATTTTTCTGTTTTCCCTGGTTATACGATTTTGGAACCTGGGACAATTTAACCAATTAGTTTTCGATGAAGTTTACTACGCCAAATTTGCCAGTGACTATTGGTTAGGCAACGATTTTTTTCCCTCCCATCCGCCCCTGAGCCATTACCTAATTGCATTGGCCATGGGGTTGGGGCAGGTTTTTCCCGTTAATCCAGAACAAGTCAACGATCTGACGGGGGCTGTACGTTCCACCTGGAGTTACCGCTGGCTCAATGCCCTCACCGGGGCCACCATTCCCCTGCTCCTAGGGGCGATCGCCTACCTTTTAACCCAACGGCGACTGGTAACCCTGCTGACCATGGGCCTAGTGGCCTTGGATGGTCTGTTTTTGGTGGAATCCCGCTATGCATTGAATAACATTTATCTAGTTTTTTTTGGGCTCCTGGGACAAGCCTTGGTTTTGTGGCATCTACGCCAAGAGAAACTTTGGCAATTAATTCTAGGGGGCATTAGTTTAGCCTGCGCCGGAAGCGTCAAATGGAACGGTTTTGCTTTTTTATTGGGTGTTTATCTCCTCTGGGCGATCGCCTGGGTTAAACCTTTCTTCAACCAGGGTTGGACAAAGGGGGAAAGACAAGCAAATTCACTGCAACTATTGGATAGGGATGGAGAGAATAATCAAGGTTTTCTCTCCCGCTGGTTGATTATTTCCCCGCTGAAATTTGCGATCTGGTTGGTGCTAGTACCCGTTATTACCTACAGCGTCATTTGGATTCCCCATTTGTTAATGAATGGAGAATATGCCTCCCTAGAAGGTTTTTGGCGCATTCAACGGGAAACTTGGCAGTACCATCGTCGGGTGGGAAATAGCCCTGACATTCACCCCTATTGTTCCCCTTGGTATAGCTGGCTGTTGATGGCAAGACCGATCGCCTATTTTTACCAAAAATCCGGCCAGTTTGGCTTAATTAATGATGTCCACGCCATGGCTAACCCAATTTTGCTCTGGTTTTCCACCGGGGCCATGGCATTACTAACAGGCACTGTTATTTGGCAAAAAATACGTCAATTTTCCTCCCAGACCATCAATGCACCTTTGCGGGGGATAACCCTTTATATTGAGGTCAATTACGCCGTCAATCTACTGCCTTGGTTGGGCATTAGTCGTTGCACTTTTTTTTACCACTACCTACCCGCCTACGCCTTTAGTATTTTAGCCCTCGCTTTAATCCTAGAAACTTTACTGGACAGTCCCCGGCACAGTCATAACGTCATTGCTTGGGCAGTTTTAACCCTAGTGGCGATAGCCTTTTGGTATTGGTTGCCTGTTTTCTTGGGATTACCATTGACTCCTAGGGGCTTTGCCCTGCGGATGCTATTTCCCAGTTGGATTTGAAGCAAAGACAATCCTTCCAAATAAAATCGGCACGGTCTCAGATTCAGGCCGAAATGGATTGACTGGGACAGTTGGCTTCACCCCGATGGCTTCTTGGAAGTACGGACTGGGGGGTATATTGAAAAGTTGGGGTTGATGGCTCCCCAGACTAATTTTTCAGCAACTACCATTTTGAGCACTCCCAGGGAAAATTCTATGTTAGATCTCAGCGGCAAGCACGCCTTTGTTACCGGCATCGCCAATAATCGCTCCATTGCCTGGGGCATTGCCCAACAACTACACCAGGCCGGGGCTGAAATTGGCGTTAGTTATCTTCCAGATGAGAAAGGCAGATTTGAAAAGAAAGTGCGGGAGTTGACCGAGCCTTTGCATCCTACCCTCGTCTTGCCGGGGGACGTACAGGACGATGCCCAGGTGGATGCCCTGTTCCATAGCGTTAAGGAAAAATGGGGCAAACTCGATATTTTGATCCATTGCTTAGCCTTTGCCGACAAGTCCGGTTTGACGGGGAATTATACCGATATTCCCAAGGAAGCCTTTAGTCAAGCAATGGAAATTAGCACCTATTCCCTGGGGCGTTTGGCTCGGGGGGCAAAACCCTTGATGACCAATGGCGGTAGCATCATTACCCTGACTTACTTTGGCGGCGTGAAGGTTATTCCCAACTACAACCTGATGGGGGTGGCGAAGGCCGGTCTGGAAATGACTGTGCGTTATCTGGCCGCAGAATTGGGGCCCCAAAATATTCGTGTTAATGGTATTTCCGCTGGCCCCATCCGGACCCTGGCTTCTTCGGCGGTGGGGGGCATTTTGGATATGATTCACCATGTGGAAGAGGTGGCACCACTAAAGCGTACCGTCACCCAAACGGAAGTGGGGAATACAGCGGCTTTCCTGGCCAGTGACCTTTCCAGTGGCATTACCGGACAAATTATCTACGTCGATTCTGGCTATGAAATTATGGGTATGTAATGGTGAAGATTAAACGAGAAAAATAGTTCTTTGCCATGGGATCCGAGTATCAAGGCCAATTTGAGCAAAAATTTGAGGAAGGAAAGGCCGCTTTCGACCGGGGACGTTACCGCCAAAGTATTAGTCTTTTTGAGGAAGCGGTGAAGCTTTCGGCTGGGGCATCCCGTCGGGGCGGCGAAGCTCAGTTGTGGTTGGCCATGGCCCACCAAGCCAGCGGAGATCTGCCCACTGCCAAACAAATTTGCCGTAAATTGGTGCGCCATCCCCATCCTGAGTGCCGCAAGCAGGGGCAACAGGTGCTGGAAATTTTGCAAGCCCCCCAATTAACCAGGCCCAAGGAATGGTTGACTCCGATCCCGGATTTAACCGACCAGGAAAATACCAAACCCACTACTCCCCGCATGGCCCGTCGCCGTCGTCGTCTGCCGGAGCCTACCCCCATTCAGTTTGAAGATACCCGGAAAATGAATACCAAGGACAATGGTTTCATCTTTGCGGCGATCGCCTTTTTGGCAGTGTTGCTGGGGTTTACCTATTGGTTAAGTTAATAAAGTCGCCGGTGGTGGTTGCCATTTGTTACTAGTTTGCTAAAAAGCCAGTAAACTAGGCGAGAAATAATCATCCCCCACGATTGCTATGGAATGGTTCGCCATTGCCCTGTCTACTTTTCTCACTTTCCTGGCCCCAGTTAACTTCATTAGTGATCAGGTCATAGCCAATCAAATTCGCCAGCGGGTCCATGGGGTGGAAGACCTATCGGTGCGGGTGGACAATGCCCCCAACTACCAACTAATCCAGGGCAAAATCCAACGGGTACGCCTGGCCAGTCGGGGTTTGGAAATTGTGCCCAGTCTACGGATTCAACAGGTGCAATTGGAAACCGATCCCATCGACGTGGATTTGCAAGCTCTGCGGGAAAATCGCAACCTACCGGGATTGAGGCAAGCTCTACGGCAACCATTGCAAGGGGCGGCGGAACTGGTGCTCACGGAAGCTGATGTCAATAAGGCTTTGCAAAATGCCACTGTTAAAGAGCGGTTACAAAAACAAATTGACCAACGGGTGCCGGCTGATGTACCCCGCTTTCAACTGCTCAGCGCCCAGGTGGATTTCCTCCCAGACGATCGCCTAGGCATTAATTTAGAACTGGGGCAACAGTTGGAACCCAATGCTGAACTAGAAAAATTAGTCATTACCATCGAAACTGGCATCTCGATCCAAAACGGCGATCGCCTAACCCTGGTGGACCCCAGTGCCATTCTTAACGGCCGCCGCATTAATACCAATATTCTCAACAGCATCATTGGTAGTTTTAGTGATAATCTCAGCCTGAAAAGATTGGAAAATCGGGGCATCACCGCCAGAATTTTACGGTACGACATCACCGCTGATGAGTTCAGTTTCAGCGCCTTTGGCAGTATTGCTCCAGCAAAAGAATAAAAAAATGCCCCCAATACAGTGGATTAGGGGCAAAGATGGTTTACTTTGTGCATTACTGGTCTAATTCATTCCTGATCGAAGACTAATTGGGCCTAGGCGGTCGGAGTCGTAAAATCGTTAATTGTCAATTTACCACCAGTGTAGTTTTGGAGTTCGATAAAGGCATCGGTGTTGGGATTGAAGCCAAACGAGCCATTATTGATAGCCACAAAGGTGCGTGCCCCTGATCCACTGCCTACTGTGATTTGAGCAGCGTCGTATTGCCCCAGGGTTGCCAAACCAAGCACTGTTGCTCCTAGTCCAAGGATGCTGTTAACGCTCAGATGGCGAACCGCAGGAGAGAAGAAACCGTTGTTGGTGGGGGCAGATTGAACCAAGAACTTATCTTCACCACGAGTGAAATCGGTAATCACGTCAACCTTGGACAAATTAACGTTGAACCAGGAGAGGCCGAGCTGGGAATCCTTAAGATTGGTGTAGTCAAATAGGTCATTACCCATACCACCAGTCAAAATATCCTTATCGGCACCACCGATAATCAGATCATTGCCAGCACGGCCATTCAAAGTGTCATTGCCGTGACCGCCCATCAAAGTGTCATTTTTTTGGAAGCCAACTATGCTGTCATCGCCTTTACCGCCATCAAGAATGTTCTCTTGATCATCACCAATAATGATGTCATTCCCAATGGTACCGATAACGTTGTCAAAGTTGACCACCTTGACCAAACTTTGAGGAGAGCTTGCACCAGAAATCAAGATACTTTGCATGCCTAGGTCTACGTTGATAGTAATGCCTAGATCCGCACCAGAAAAGTCAATGGTGTTATTGTCCACACTGCCATCGGCGATGACTTCTTCGATGTTGAGGAGCGTATCTATGCCCAGGGATCCTAGAGGGCCTTTCTCAACGGTTAAAGTTAGATCACCAGCCCCTTTCAAGGTGATAGAACGAGGAAGAACAACCGGATCCTGTACAGTTCCATAATCCGCAGTATCAGTATCTGCACCACCGGGATCGGTACCACCGTCCAGGACGTCATTGCCGTCGCCACCATATAAAGTGTCATTTCCTAGGTCGCCGAATACGCTGTCATTTCCTAGATCACCGTATAAGCTGTCATTGTCTTGTCCACCCCTGACAATATCATTGCCTTGTCCACCCCTGACGGTATCATCGCCAACATTACCGTTCAGGGAATCCTCGCCCATATTACCGTTCAGTAAGTCATTTCCCTCACCTCCGGATATGGTGTCATTTCCCCCCAGACCACGTATGGTGTCATTTCCTCCTAGACCAGATAGGACGTTGTTTTCACCGTTACCGTCGATGATGTTGTCTAGGTCATTACCCTCACCTATGATGGCAGTCCCCGTCAGGGTTAGATTTTCAATGAAGGTGGGTGTTAACTCGGGCCTCGTCAGTGGCTCACTCAGAAACAAATATGCTGCATACTTAGTTGCACCTAGCGTGGCCAAAGCCGCTCCATTGTTTACCAACCCATTGATGGCAGGCAAGTAGAACGGCCCAGTATTTAGAGAATAATCCACAGACGATATAACGGAGTCCATGCCACCACCAGCACTCGCCTCACCGACCTTGTCGCCCGTATTATCAACGTAGTAAGTGTCGTCACCTGAACCGCCGAACATAATATCAGCGCCTGTGCCACCATCCAGGATGTCATCCCCTCCTAACCCGACAAGAATATCATTTCCTGCTTTGCCGTTGATGACATCATCTATATCACTATCGACAAACGGAGGAGACAATGATAAGTCAATCGATCCAATCAAGGCTGGCCTGAAATCAAAAAGACCGGCGAATGTATTGTTGTCGTTGCCATTCGTTCCGTTAATGAGAGCCATAGTACTTAACCTCTAGTAGTGAAATAAACTGTAGAGCAGAAAAAAATATAGTGCTCGATCGCCGAGCATTGTGTAGTTTAGGATTGCGGCGGGTGACTGAGTCTAGGTTGGGACGAAAGCCTCAAGTCAAGGGATATTTAGTATTTTCCAGATGAACCAGTAGAGTTTGACATCCACTTTCGGTGTTCATACTTAAATCCTACACTGGGTTGATTGATTTAAGTGCTAAGAAATGCTTAAGACTTTCAATTTTATGTTAATTTTTATGTTCTTTAAGTTGAGCTTTGTAAACTTAGGTTTTTTATTCACCGATCAGCTCGCCAAAAATTGTGCGGTGCAAAGATGGATTTCCCGGCGATCGCCACTGTTTAATTTCAGGTTCAAAGCCAGGAATGCCCCCACTGCCTCGAATTTTCTGCTAGAAATACCTAGGGGCCTGTTGCAAAAATCCCTTTAAAATCGAACCCTTTAGGAGAACACCACTTATATGTTTACTAACGTCAAGTCCACCATCCGCCGTGTTGATCCCGAAGCGTTGAATGGACGCCAGCTACTCAAGGTGGTTTATGTGGTCTTGGAATCCCAGTATCAGAGCGCTTTGTCGGCGGCCGTTAGAAACATTAACCGTACCAACTCCAGCCTGGCCATTCAGTTAACGGGCTATTTGATCGAGGAGTTGCGGGACCCGGAAAATTACGCCAACTTTAAACATGACGTCAGCGAAGCTAATCTCTTCATTGCTTCCCTGATTTTTATTGAAGATCTGGCCGATAAGGTGGTGGAAGCGGTAACTCCCTATCGGGACAATTTGGATGCGGCGATCGTGTTCCCCTCCATGCCCCAGGTGATGCGCCTGAACAAAATGGGTTCCTTTTCCATGGCGCAATTGGGCCAGTCCAAAAGTGCGATCGCCCAGTTCATGAAAAAGCGCAAGGAAAACAGCAGTGGTGCTGGCTTCCAGGATGCGATGTTGAAACTGTTGCGGACCCTGCCCACGGTGTTGAAATATTTGCCGGTGGAAAAGGCCCAGGATGCCCGTAATTTTATGCTCAGCTTCCAGTATTGGTTGGGAGGCTCCCAGGAGAACTTGGAAAACTTCCTGCTGATGCTGACCGACAAGTATGTTTATCCTGATTTGGGCTTGGATAAACTGGTCAACTACCAGGAGCCAGTGGTCTATCCCGATATGGGCATTTGGCATCCCCTGTCCATGCAGATGTTTGAAAACGTGAAGGATTACCTGGAGTGGTATAACCAACGTCCCGACATCAGCGAAGATCTCAAAGATCCTTTAGCCCCCTGCATTGGTCTGATTATGCAACGCACCCACCTCGTCACCGGGGATGATGCCCATTACGTTGGCATGGTGCAGGAATTGGAAGCCATGGGGGCCCGAGTGATCTGCGTGTTCTCCGGCGGTTTAGATTTCTCCAAGCCTGTCAACGAATATTTCTGGGATAAATCCGTTAACGGTGTGGAACCCCTGCCCATTGTGGATGCGGTGGTTTCGTTAACTGGTTTTGCTCTGGTGGGTGGCCCCGCTCGTCAAGATCATCCCCGTGCCATTGAATCCCTGAAAAAGCTCAACCGTCCCTATATGTGCGCCCTGCCCCTGGTGTTCCAAACCACAGAGGAGTGGGAAGCCAGCGATTTAGGTTTACACCCCATCCAAGTGGCGTTACAAATTGCCATTCCTGAACTGGACGGGGCGATCGAACCGATTATTCTTTCCGGTCGGGATGGTTCCACCGGTCGGGCCATTGCTCTCCAAGACCGCCTAGAGGCGATCGCCCAGCGGGCCATGAAGTGGGCTAATTTACGCAAAAAACCTAAGCTGGATAAAAAAGTTGCCATTACCGTATTCAGTTTCCCCCCCGATAAAGGCAATGTGGGCACAGCGGCCTATCTGGACGTGTTTGGCTCCATCTATGAAGTGATGAAAGGCCTCCAGGGCAACGGCTACGATGTGCAAGATTTACCCGGTTCCGCCAAGGAATTAATGGAAGCGGTCATCCACGATGCCCAAGCCCAATACAACAGCCCAGAATTAAACATCGCCCATCGCATGTCGGTGGAGCAGTATGAACGCCTGACCCCCTACTCGGTGCGGTTGGAGGAAAATTGGGGCAAACCCCCCGGACATCTGAACAGCGACGGGCAAAATTTACTGATCTACGGTAAGGAATTCGGTAACGTCTTCATCGGTGTACAACCCACCTTTGGTTACGAAGGGGACCCCATGCGCTTGCTATTCTCCCGTTCCGCCAGTCCCCATCACGGTTTTGCCGCTTACTACACCTATTTGAACCACATTTGGAAAGCCGATGCGGTATTACATTTCGGCACCCACGGTTCTTTGGAATTTATGCCCGGTAAACAGATGGGCATGTCCGGGGAATGCTATCCCGATAATTTGATTGGCACCATTCCCAACTTGTACTACTACGCCGCCAACAATCCTTCTGAAGCTACCATCGCCAAACGGCGGGGTTATGCGTCCACCATTTCCTACTTGACCCCTCCCGCAGAAAATGCCGGTTTATACAAAGGTTTGCAGGAGTTAAACGAGCTAATTGGCTCCTACCAAACCCTGAAGGATTCCGGCCGGGGCATCCAGATTGTTAATACCATCATGGACCAGGCCCGCATCTGTAACCTTGACCAAGATGTCAATTTGCCCGACATCAACGCCGAGGAAATGGATCAAGGTCAGCGGGATACCATTGTCGGTTCCGTTTACCGCAAGCTGATGGAAATTGAGTCTAGGCTCCTGCCCTGTGGTCTCCATGTCATTGGCCAGCCCCCAAGCGCCGAAGAGGCGATCGCCACCCTGGTAAACATTGCCAGTTTGGACCGGGAAGATGAAGGCATTTGGGCTTTGCCTACCCTGATTGCGGAAAGCATCGGGCGCAATATGGAGGAAATTTACCGCAACAGTGACAAGGGGATTTTGGCCGACGTGGAATTGTTGCAAGACATTACCCTAGCTACCAGGGCTGCTGTGGCCGCTCTGGTACAGGAACAAATTAATGCCGACGGTCGAGTTTCCTTTGTTTCCAAGCTGAACTTCTTCAAAATTGGCAAAAAAGCTCCCTGGGTCAAATCCCTCTGCGATTCCGGCTACCCCAACGTCAATGAAGAAAAACTCAAACCCCTGTTTGAATACCTGGAATTCTGTTTGGAACAGGTTTGTGCCGACAACGAATTTGGTGGCCTACTCCAAGCCCTGGAAGGGGAATACGTCCTGCCCGGCCCTGGTGGCGACCCCATCCGTAACCCCAATGTGTTGCCCACAGGAAAAAATATCCACGCCCTCGATCCCCAATCCATCCCCACCCTGGCCGCTGTCCAATCCGCCAAAGTAGTGGTCGATCGCCTGTTGGAACGGCAACGCGCCGAAAATGGTGGTAATTATCCCGAAACCATTGCTTCTGTGCTCTGGGGTACGGATAACATCAAAACCTACGGCGAATCCCTGGCCCAAATTATGTGGATGGTGGGAGCCAAACCCGTCCCCGATGCCCTCGGTCGGGTAAATAAAATCGAACTGGTGCCCCTGGAAGAACTGGGTCGCCCCCGCATTGACGTGGTGGTGAATTGTTCCGGGGTATTCCGGGATCTGTTTATTAACCAAATGAACCTGTTGGATCAAGCGGTGAAACTAGCCGCCGAAGCCGATGAACCCCTGGAAATGAACTTCGTTCGTAAGCACGCCCTGGAACAGGCAGAAGAGATGGGCATTGGCGTAAGGGAAGCGGCCACCCGGATTTTCTCCAACGCCTCCGGTTCCTATTCTTCCAACGTCAACTTAGCGGTAGAAAACAGCAGTTGGGAAGATGAGTCGGAATTGCAGGAAATGTACCTCAAACGCAAGTCCTTCGCTTTCAACTCCGATAACCCCGGCATGATGGACCAAAATCGGGATATGTTCGAGCGGGCTTTGAAAACCGCCGATGCCACATTCCAGAACTTGGATTCCTCGGAAATTAGCCTCACCGACGTATCCCACTACTTCGACTCCGACCCCACCAAGTTAATTTCCACCCTGCGGGATGACGGCAAAGCCCCCGCCGCTTACATTGCCGACACCACCACCGCCAACGCTCAGGTACGTACCCTATCGGAAACGGTGCGCCTTGATGCCCGCACGAAATTGCTCAATCCCAAATGGTACGAAGGGATGCTTTCCCATGGCTACGAAGGGGTGCGGGAACTATCCAAACGGTTAGTCAATACCATGGGCTGGAGTGCCACTGCCGGCGCAGTGGATAACTGGGTTTATGAGGATGCCAACAGCACCTTCATCAAAGATGAGGAAATGTGCAAACGGTTAATGGACTTAAACCCCAACTCTTTCCGCCGCATGGTCAGCACTTTGTTGGAAGTCAATGGCCGCGGCTATTGGGAGACTTCTGATGAAAACTTGGAACGGCTACAGGAACTTTATCAAGAAGTGGAAGACCGCATTGAAGGGGTTGAATAACTTCTAAAATCCTGAACTAAGATATAGGGGTGGGCTAGGCTCACCTTTTTTATTAGCTTAATAGCCTAACTTTAGATTCGTATAGCAAGTAAGCAGTAATTCATATGGAATTAAAAAGTGTTAAATTAAACAAATTTAAAAGATTTGAAAGTGCTGAGCTTAAAACTAATGGTAAGCTTATTGCTCTAATTGGAGCCAATGAAAGTGGAAAGACATCTATTCTAGAAGCAATACAATGTTTGGATGATGATAAAGCTTTCTCCGACGTGTTTTTTACTCGTGACCTTTCCGAACCTGAGCAAGATGAAGTCATTATCGAAGCTACATATATGTTAAGTGAAGAGGACAATGAATCAATCCTCTTTTATGATCCATTACGCGTGGCAAAGAAATTTTTGATTCTGAAAAGAGCTAATGGAAAACGGAATTTTAAAATTGAGCCTGATATTATATTTAATGACCAATATCGAAAAGAAATAATTAATAAAACATTACAGTTTATTGAAAATATATTTTATGAAGATCAAGACTTTGATAACGAACTATTAAATAATATAGTTACTGAAGGCAGAGAAATTATTTTGCAATTGCAGACGTCTTTAAATGATAAACGAAATAAGGATCGACACAATGGAGAAAAATGGCAAGTTCCACACGAAGTTCCTAACGTACTGGTGATGGAGGATCAAAAAAAGTTAGAGTTATGGATTGAGCTTATAGAAGAATTTTTGGACTTTAATCAAGGAACAAACAATGAAAAACACTTAAAAGAATTGTCAGACTCAGCAAAAAAACTATTAAAATATGAGAACTCATCACTGATAAATGGATCAATCGAGATAATTTACAAGCGACGACCTAAAGCATTACTATTTGATGATGAATCCAGAAAAATCCCGTCTTTTTTCTCAATAATCACACAAAATACAAATAAAGAAAAAATTGTAGCCAAGCCGGATAAAGCACTAGCAAATTTATTGAAATTAGCCAAGTTAGATTTGAATGAGTTATTTAAATCTCTTGGAAATTTACAGAAATCACAAATGTTGTTGAATCGAGCAAATCAAACAATAGTAGATTTTTTCAATAGCAAATGGAGTCAGTCAAATTCTCAATATCTAAAACTTTACTTGCATGGTAACACATTAAGAATCTCTATAGAGACTAATAAAGGTAGTAGTTTTAATATAGACGAAAGAAGTCAAGGCTTCAGGCAATTTGTTGCCCTAACTTGTTTTTTAGAAGTTGAGCATTTAGATGTTTTACCAATTCTACTCATAGATGAAGCAGAGCTACACTTACACTATGATGCTCAGGTTGATTTAATGAAAGTTTTGGAAAAGCAAAGTATTGCAAAAAAGGTAATTTATACGACTCACTCTATTGGTTGTTTGCCGGAAGATTTAGGAGTAGGGATCAAACTCGTAGAGACTCAAAGAGAACAATTGGAAAGAAGCATAATTGAAAACAATTTTTGGATTAAATGGAAGAAAAAAGAATTAGGAATGACTCCTATCCTATTTGGTTTGGGTGCTGCACAAATGTCATATATTGCTATTCGTCCTGCCTTATTTGGTGAAGGAATATCAGAAGTAATCATATTACCAACCATATTCAGGCAAATTATAAAAAAAGAGAATTTAGGATTTCAAATAATTGGTGGTTTATCTGAGACCAATCAGTACGCATTACTTGATGGTCAAGCACCTAAAGTTGTTTATGTAACTGATTATGATAGAGCAGGTGATGAATTCAAAAAAAAGTTAGAAGAGAATGGCATAAATCCAGAATTTATCAAGCAACTACCAGGAGATGACAACGCATCAGTTTTAGAAGATTTTATTTGTCTTGATCTTTATATTCGTGCAGTTAATGAAGAGTTAAATCAACGGAACAAAAATCCACCAAATATTAAATCTGATGATTTTGGAGAAATTAATCGTCCAAAAAATCTAAAGAAATGGTGTCAATTAAAAGGTCTTAGTGAACCAACAAAAGTCAATGTACTTTATCGCTTAATAGACTATGCTTATAGTGATGAGCAATCCCAAATTCTTGATTTTAAATATATCGAAAAATTTAAAGAACTTTATGAATCAATCATAACAATACTGGAAAGATAATCATATGTATGTATCTCTTCCACTTAATCAAGTATTAAATTTTAAATATCGGACTTTTATTATTCAAGAAGAAAGATGATTTACAGCACTGATCCCTGGCTTACCCAGTTGTATGACTCAGGGAGAAATGATAGAAGAAAATGAATATAAACAGTCATTGTCAAAGGCGATCGCCAAATCAACGAGAAAAAGTGATTAAAAGAAGTTATTCTTTTATCGTTCCCGAGGGAGAAAATTACGCCAGTGGGGAGGGAGTAGATCGTCAAAATAAGCTTCCACTAACCGGTAATGTTTTTGGTAAAGTACACCAACAGCAATAATGGCCAAACCGATGGCTGACAGTGCAAAGGGGAACAAAATGGAATCGGCAAAGACTTGGAAGGCTAAATAACTGATGTAGCCGAATACCCCAATGACACCAAACACCATAAATAGTCGTCGTTTGAGCAAAATTGATAGGGCCATCAGACCTAAATTAATCAGGCAAAAAAACAGTCGGTACCATTCCGTATCCTGCCCTGTGGCCAAGAGACTAAACCAAAAACTAATCAGTCCAAACAGGTAGAGCCAAAAGCTGTAATCCCCCCGACTGCGCCGCCAGCGCAAATCCACCCCATAGGCGATCGCCAAACAAATAATGCCAAAACCCAGGGTCAGGCGGGCCGCAGTAATGAAACTGACCGTCTCTCCGTAAATGAGCGGGGGAATATCAATGGAAAGGAACCAGAGGCAGAAGGCAAGGGGGAAGGTGAGGAAAGGAAAGTGAATAAAGCGCAAAGCCAATAAACTGGCAATAATCGTACCCATGGCCAGGGGGAAACGGCCGCTGATTAACCAGGTGGGTAAATTACGGTACACGGAAGGATCTTCAAGGGAAATTAACCCAAAACCCTGTTGCAGTCCGTAAATGGCCAAGGGGGTCATCCAAACAGCAATGGTAATCAATAGGCCGCCGGGCACAGGCAATTTTTGCTGAAAATAAAGCCATTGGCCCACTATGATCAGACCCAGTGCATATACCACTGCCACAGTGAATAGACCAAATCCCCCCAGGGCATCCCAAACAATGCTACCGAGGAAAACCATGGCCACAATCACAATCAGGGCACCAAAGTAAAAAGCAACGTTGGCAAAGTCGAATCGCAACGGCGGGGAATCACTATTTTCCCTGGCCCCTTCCATGGCAGGAAAGTCCTTATGTTCTATCCAGGCTTGCCATAATTGTTCGGCTTGCTCTGCGGACAAATAACCCTGTTCTACCGCCCAGGCTAGGTCTGTTTCGGTAATGTCCATGCCCAAATTTTCCTCCATTGCTCGCCACTGACCTTTTACCGTATCAGGCGATCGCCAGGGATAGGGGATGACAACGGGGCAATTCTGGAATTGGAAGAAATTAACGGCGACAATCTGTCTGGGGATGAACCAGAAAATCTAACTAGGATTAGCGGGAGAACTTATTGGTTAAGTTGCTTTTTGGCCTGCTGCCATAGGGTTTCCAACTCTTCTAATTTGTACTGATCCAACGGGCGATCGGCAAATTTTTCCATCAATTGTAGCCGCTGAATAAATCTTTGATTGGTGCCATGGAGAGCCAAGGAAGCGTCGAGATTGTACCAACGGGCCAGGTTGATGAGGGTGAATAATAAATCCCCTAATTCTGCCTGTTGATGGCCCTTATCCTCCGTGGTCAAAGCCTGTTTAAATTCGGTTAACTCCTCTGTAAACTTAGCCCATACGCCGTCAACATCTGGCCATTCAAAGCCCACCGCCGCTGCCTTTTGAGAAATTTTACTACCGGCCATCAGGGGGGGCAACGTACTGTTATAGCGTTCTAATTTGATGCTTAAAAGTGGTGTTTGGTCGGGGTTTAAACCCTTTTCCTGTGCCTTAATCGTCTGCCAATTGGCTTTCACTTCCTCTGCATCGCTGACTGTTACCTCAGCAAAAACGTGGGGATGGCGACGGATAAGTTTGGCGGTAATGCCCTCTGCCACCTGTTGCAAATTGAAGTGTCCTAAATCCTGGGCCACTTGGGCTTGGAGTACCACCTGGAGCAATAAATCCCCCAATTCCTCGGCGATCGCCGTTTGGTCTTGGCTTTGTAGGGCGTGGACCACTTCGTAGGCTTCTTCCACCACGTAGGGAATTAAACTTTGTTGGGTTTGGGCTAAATCCCAAGGGCATCCCCCCTTTGGCGATCGCAGTTGGGCCACTACGGCAATTAATTTTTCTAGGGCTTGGAGAATGGGGGCAGTGGCATCCATAAAAATCAGCAGTTAATCTAACCAATACAACGGGGAATCAGGGGGTAATTTTTGACCGGGCCAAAACTCTCAGATGGGTTAGCAAAGTTTCAGGCCAGGCTAATTTTCCCCAACTAAGTTAAGCAATCTTTAGGAAGCACCGGGGTAAATTCGCCCCCGCCATTGTTTGGGGGTTTGGGAAGCGGAAATGATAATCCGGGTCACCGCCAACGGATCCGCCAGGGGAGAAAGCCAATAACTCCAGGCTCCTTTTTCTGAAGGTCGGTAATAGGAAGGATAAATGGCCAACAGCATCCCCCAACGAACTAAAAGCAAAAAACCATTCAGGGCGATCGCCAAGCGGAGGGTTAAAAAGTCAAAGTCTTCCCCCCAAAGCATCAACAACAGGGAAAAAAACAAAATTGGTAAGCCTTGCACCAATAGCAGAAAAATTACCTCTGCCCATAACCGGGCCGGCACCGTTGCATCCTTGAGATCCAGGGAACGGCCCCATTCTCGCCAGGTTTCGCCAATGCCTTCGTACATTCTCACCCGGATCAAGTTAGCGCCATCCAAAAAGCCCACTCGATAACCCCGTTGGGCCGCCACCCTCGCTAAGGTCACATCATCACAAAAAGAACGAGCCGCCAGTTCATAGCCCCCCAAGGCTTCCAACACCAATCGCCGACAGAGAAAACATTGACCATTGGCCATCACCGTTTCCGGAGCCTGTTCCCTCACCCCAGCGGACTCAAAACGGTATAGCAACGTCATCAGCAAAGCCGGTTGCAGCCACCATTCCCCAGGCGATTGCAAAATAAATTGGGGCGATAGGGAAAGAATGTCGTAATTTTCTTCCTCCGCCGCCTGCACGACACTGGCCACTAGCCCCGGTTGGGGTTGGGTATCGGCATCAATGCCCAAAATCCATTCGCTGGCGGGATCACTGTGCCTAAAGCCATAATTGAGCGCCCAGGGCCGCCCCACCCAGTTATCTGGTAAAGGATCATCGGTCAGCAGTTGCAAACGGGGATTATCTTTTTGCCTTGCTTGCACCACTGCCTGGGTGCCATCGGTGGAACGACTATCCACCACCAAAATTTCCCTTAATGGTGGCCCCTGTTGGGCTAAACCAAGCAAACAAGGAGTTACCCGGGCTGCTTCATTTAAAGTTGGCACCACCACGGACACATTGCGAACCCCTTCTTCCGGCAAAAATACCGGTGCCAATGGCGATCGCCGCCGTGCTCCTTTGACCAAACGGCTGAGCAAAATTAAACTAGCTACCCCCTGGGCCACTAACAACCCCAAGCAGAGTATGGCAATGATCAGCATTATTTCTGTTTTTAATATGGATGAAGGGGAATTGCCTGCAACAACGGGCCGGAGGAGTCAACGCCAAAGTAGTGATTATAGTTGTTTAGGAATGACCAAAGATACCGTTGTGCCCTGTCCTAGCTCACTTTTGATCTCGATTCTGCCCCCATAAAAGGTTATCAACTTTCTGGCGATCGTCAAACCAATACCAATGCCGGCAATATGGCCCACGTTGGACCCCCGCTGAAATGGCTCAAAAATTTTCTCTAACTCTGTCTCCGGAATACCTATGCCATAATCTTGAATTTCAAAGATTATTTCTTCGGGAGATTCCAACAGCAGTAAATCAATAGTAAGAATAGTAGGGGAATATTTAATGCCATTGGCTAGTAAATGGGTCAAAACCGGTTTCAATAAAACAGGATCGAATTTGACTGCCAACCGGGTCTTAGAACTTAAACAGGCACAAAAATTAATTTTATAGGGATAACTAAGATATTCAGTTTTATCAATTATATCCTGGCAAAAATCAATTAAACTACCCTTAACCAACACTGGTTCGATTTCTTCTTGGTTAAGATTAATAGTAATAATATCGCCAATTAATTCATCAATTTGCTTCGCTCCCCTAAGAATTGACTCTATATATTGAACTCGTTTTTCATCGGTTAGTTTTGCTTCAAATTTTCCCATAATTGAAGCCGCACAGGAAATGGTCGTTAAGGGGGTGCGAAATTGATGGGAAATGGCCGTAATAAATTCGGAACGCAATTGATTCAGCTCTTTTTCCCGCTGTAACGCCAAGGAGGTGCTCCTTTCCATGGCTTTGCGATCGCCAATGTCTTGAACCATCACCACACAAAAATCAAGACTGCCATCTAGCCTACGATGGGCTTGTACCCCAAGATTTACATAAATATTATGGCCATCTTTGTGGATATAACGTTTATCAATTTCATAACCATCTATTTCACCATCCAATAGGCGTTGATAATTACTTAGATCTAGCTCTAGGTCATCGGGATGGGTAATTTCTGCCCAGGTTTTTATTCGCAACTCTTCAGGGGAATAGCCCACTATTTGGCAAAGCTTTGGATTAACATTAATCCATGTTTTATCAGTGGATACTATGGCTAAACCAATGATGGATTGATCAAAATAAAGTCTTAGTAATTGTTGTTGCTCATAAACTTCCTTCGTTCTCAGTTTAACCCTCTCTTCTAGTTCCTGATTAATCTGCCTAATTTCATCCCTAGATTTAGTAATTTCTTGTTCATATTTGACTCGTTTACTAATATCTTTAACATGGGAAATAAAATATAATGGCTCTCCATTAATTCCCCGCACTAAAGAAGTAGAAACTTCACCATAAATAATATGACCTTGACGATGAATATATCTTTTTTCTAGGGTGGCGTGGTCTTGATGTTCAGTAATGGCGTTTTGTATAAATGTGGGGCTAACTTGCTTATCCTCTGGTACTGCTAAGTCGTTAACTGTCATCTTTTCTAACTCTTGACGACTGTAGCCGAATATTTTTCCCATTTTGTCATTAACTTTGATCAAATGACCCTCTAAATCCACCATACACATACCAACATTGGCATTCTCAAATGCGAGGCGAAATTTTTGCTCACTTTGTTGCAAATGATGATTTGATTCGATTAATTGTTGTTCAGTCTGTTTTTCCGACGTAATATCCAGCACTACCCCAAACCAAGCCGTATCTTGATTAGCCAATTTTTCTGGTTGAGACTTGGTACGCAGCCACTTTAATTTCCCCGATGGGGTAATAATGCGCCATTCCAAACATAATGGCTCCAGGGTGGCTCGACTGTGGGCTAGGGCCTGCCTTTGCAAGATTTGGTCATCGGGGTGAATTTGTTTGAGTAAAATTTCAGCATCAGCCAACACAGCGGCCGCAGTTACTTCATGGAGAAGTTCAATTTGCGGACTAATATAGGTAAAAGCAATGGAATCATCGCTATGCTGGACAAATCGGTACAGCCAGCCGGGAATTACACCTTCTAGTTTCTGCAAAAATCTTTCTGGTTCAGAACCGAGCAAGAAAACAGACATAGCCTTAACGCCCAAATTTGAGACAGAGTTTGCAAAGCGCAGAAATAGTTTTCTCCGGGGTAGTAAAAATAACTTTAGGGCTAGTTAGGGCAAATTCCGAGTCAGCTTCATGCGCACAAAACAGTTGCTATGCTTATTTTGTAAGAATTTTTCTGTCCTACTCAGATACCGCAACCGCTGGAATAGGTTTTTAAATCATACTCCTAAAAAACTGGATTTTTCAGACAAAAAAGTTTCGATGCCTGAATCGTGTTCTTACTTGAGTATAATTTTTGGGCAAAAATTAAAGCCAAATACTTTTTCCTGATTCATAAAACTTTATCTTTCACGGCCTACTATCTCCAATGACTTACTATATCGCAACTTTGATAACTTTGCACCCTGGCTAGCCACCACCAATTTTTGTGGATTATCCAAACTTCTCTAAATACACTTCTAGGTCGGCCGTCTCGGTGAAATCCAATAGTGCTTCCCCCAAATCCTCTAACTCGGCGATCGATAGTTTCTGAACTTGTTGCACTTGAACTGCGGGCAATCCACCTAAGCGACGGTTTAACAGACGCAACACTAGGATTAAGGCTTCACTTTGACGACCTTAGAAAATGTTTGAAAAGTTTTAAGCAAGCTTTTGAACCATGAGACTAATCATGGCGACATAGAGCATTGTCTCACTAGTGGTAGGTAAATTTCATAATTCTTTCTTAAACGACGATAGCGACCAAACCAAGCAAAGGTGCGCTCGACTACCCAACGGCGGGGTAGGACTTCAAAGCCTTTGTGTCCCTGCTTTTTGCTGACCACATTCAAAGTCCAACCAAAAGTATTCTCCACCCAGAAAATAAAATCCTTGTACCATCTTCGTGCCATGGCTGAAAATAACCATAGAGCGTTCGCCATTTAGGAAAATCATGGGGCAGAAGTCGCCAGGCACACCCCGTTCTGGGCATGTAAAAAATAGCATTGAGTATCTCCCTCAGACTAGTTTTCCGTTTTCTTCCCCCAGTTTTTGCTTTGGGTAAATGAGGTTCTACCAATTGCCACTGGCTATCAGTGATGTCGCTGCTGTAAAATTCTCTCGGTATCATTATGGTGAAAATTCTATATTCTTCACCATTTTTCCCAATTATGCCTACTTTTCAAACGCGCTCTTAAGTTTTCTTTTGCGTAAGTCCTGATAGAAAAAGCTGGAAAATTTCCCATTTAATTATCATTATTTACCCTGATTTTCCTTGGGCTGGGGTGGTTTAATCTTAGGAGTTTGAATTTGGGGACTTGGTGAGCCGGAAGCGGGGACGGGGTTAATAACTCCCCATTGTTCATAGTACAAAGCTAATTGCTGTTGATGATCAAGCTGAAAGCGTAATTGTTGGCCACTGCGTTCCAGGGTGTGGGCAGTGTAAACTCGGTCTTGGAGATTTTCCGTGGAGGAAACCAATTGCCCCAGGCCATCCACCAGTTTTCTTAGGTTGTTACGAAAGGCCGGATCGCCCGTTAATTGCTCCACATCGCTGGTGATTTTTTGGGCATTTTCAAAGGTAAGTCGGGCCGCATCCAAGGTCTGCTGTAGGGTAAGCATCAAGGTAGGGTCATTGAGGTCGTTGGAAATTTGCCGGATATTGTTGCTGGTGACGGCAGCATTTTCCATCAGTAGGGCGAGGTCATTGGTTACCTTTTGGGTATCGATCGCCGCTAGGCCGTGGTTGATAGTACCGACGGCGGTCTGGATTTCTTGACCAATGGCTTGGAGATCCCGGTTAGTAGTTTCAATACTTTTCAGGGTGAGATTGAATTGGGCCCGGTTTTCCCCCACCAGTTGGTTGAGGTTAACCATTAATAGGGAAGCTTCTTCGATGGTGCGGTTAATGTAGCCTTGGTTGGTCTGCACCACCTGGTCAACTCGACTGGTCAGCAAGGAAGCATTATCGGCGGCCTTGGCGATCGCCTCGGAAGTGCGCTCAAAACCCCGCACCTGTTGATTGGCAGTTTTGCTGAGGGCAGTGATTTCGGCGCTCATGGCGGCAATGCGGGCGGCGGCCAGGTTGGCACTTTTCACGGTGGCATTAATGTCGGCCACAAACTCCGGTTCGCTATAGGCTTGGGCTAAACGGGCCATACTGTTGGTTAATTGGGTCCCGGCTTGGCCCTCCAACTCGTCCCCATCGCAGAGAATTTTATCGCTTTCGGCACAGTCCGCACTGAGGGGATCGATGGCCAAAGCGGCCTCCGACAATTGGCGATCGGGAATCATATCAATGGCCGCTTCCCCCAATAAACCGTAGCGACTGATTTCCACCTGCACATCGGCGGGGATACGCAATTGGGTAGAACTAATTTCCAGCTGGGCCAAAATGCCGTTACTACCTGGTATTAATTTAGCCACCCGACCCACTGGTACACCCCGGTAACGCACGGCGCCTCCCACCTGGAGCCCACTGGCGTCGTCAAATTGTACTAACACTTCATAGCCTGGATTGCCAAAAGCTCCCCCCCGTAACCATAGGACGATGCCACCAATGATAAATAGTCCCAACAGGGCAAACAGACCAACGGATCCTTCTTTGATGGTGCGGGGTCTGAGCATACGCAATGTCTCAATAGGGCCGAAAAATAAAGCGATTCGCCTAGGGGGCAAGGAGTTCCTTGCGGGAGGAAACGTTCAAAAAGTTAGGCTATTCCAGCATCGCCTCTTGTTCTAGGAAACGGCCAGGGGCCAATGGGTTCCCCCATCTTAGCGTCGTAGTGGTTAATCCAAAATGCGAATGGGACCTTCCACTTTGGCTTCAAAGAATTGCCGTACCAAGGGGTTATCGGTCTGGTCAATGGCGCTAACTGGCCCCTGCCATTGGATTTTGCCATCGTAAAGCAACACCACCCGATCCGCTGTCCGGCGAATAGTGCTTTCCTGGTGGCTCACCATAATATAGGTGCCGCATCCCCCCGGAGACTTTTGTAACCTCCGCACCAAATCTTCAATGACCGTGGAGGCGATCGGGTCTAAACCAGCGGTGGGTTCATCGTATAAAATCACTTCCGGATTGTCCTCTGGTTGATGGGGATTGGACATGATTGCCCGGGCAAAGCTAACCCTTTTACGCATCCCCCCCGATAGCTGGGCTGGATAGTAGTCTTCGATGCCGGTTAATCCCACCAAAGCGAGTTTGTCGGCCACCTGCTCCCGAATCACTTCTCTGGATAGGGAGGAATGTTCCAACAAGAAAAAGCCGACATTTTCCGCCACTGTCAGGGAATCAAACAGGGCTGATTGTTGGAATACGAGGGCAATGCGGATGCGCTCATTGTCGTCCTCCACTAAGCCCCGGCGGGGTTGGGTTTTGATCAGCACTTCCCCACTGTCCGGTGGCAATAGTCCGGCGATGATCCTTAAAATGGTTGATTTTCCGGTGCCAGATGGGCCAATCACCACCAATGCTTCCCCCGGATAGAGGTCTAAATCCACACTGTCCAAAATTTGGCGATCGCCAAAGGATTTACTAATACCCCGGAGTTGAATAAGGGGTTCCGTCATGTTGGATAGTCCCGCCAAAGCCTTAGTCTACCCGCTCCAACTGCCAGAGGATTTGGTTCCCTTCCCTTCTCACCCTGGAAACGACCCAGTTACGCCATGACCAATGATCCCCCCGACTGGTGACGGCACTGGGGTTAATATCCATCAAGTCAGCCAACTCCGAACTGGTAATTAAATACCCCTGCTTGGCAATTTCTTCGGCGGCCCGGAGGGTTTCTACCAAGTTACGCACCTGGAGAATCCGTTCTTCCCTCGATAACAGATACTCTTCCACATTATTGACAATATTTTCCATAGCCGTGCCTGTAAATAACACTCCAAGAGTGATCTAGAACCATATCTGGGGGAATTTTCCCTTCCACATCTTAACTAGTTTCCCGAAAACGGATGCTCAAATAAAACACTTTTTGCTTTTCTGAGTTAAATTTAGCCGTCTAGGAAGCAAAGAACTATCTGAAGTACTAAAATAATTCGTTCTTTTCCATGCCTAATTCCACCTGGGGGACCGCTATAATGGACTGGCCAAAAAGTCCCTTCCCTGGGCTTTGTGGTGGAAATATTGTTAATTTCACCCCTGATAGCCGTGTTGAACCCCAGTTTACGCCTCTTTTGCCTAGCTTTACTGGCTTGTTCGTCTAGTTTTTCTGGCAATGTTCTGGCCCAAAACATTACCCCAGCTCCGGACGGCACTGGCACCACTGTCGATGCCCAGGGCAATCAATTCAACATTGGTGGGGGGAGTTTGTCAGGGGATGGACAAAATTTATTCCACAGTTTGCAACAGTTTGGGCTAGACCAAGGACAAATTGCCAATTTCCTTTCCAACCCTGATATTCGTAACATTCTCACCCGAATTGTGGGGGGAGATGCGTCCATTATTAACGGTCTCATCCAAGTAAGCGGGGGCAATGCCAATCTCTTTTTGATGAACCCAGCGGGCATGATTTTTGGTCCCAATGCCAGCATCAATGTGCCCGGGGATTTTGTGGTCACCACTGGTTCGGCGATCGGCTTTGGCAATGACCAATGGTTCCAGGTTTTTTCCGACAATGATTACAATGCCCTGATAGGCAATCCCAGCCAATTTGCTTTTGATTTGGCTAACCCCGGTTTAATTATTAATGCGGGGGATTTGTCGGTAACGGAGGGCAAAAACCTCACTTTTTTGGCAGGAAATATCGTTAACACCGGTTCCTTGGCCGCCCCTGGAGGCAATATCACGGTGGCCGCCGTGCCAGGGCAGAATCGTATTCGTATTTCCCAAGCTGGCAGTTTACTGAGTTTGGAGGTGGAGGTTTCTCCCCAAATGAATCAGGGCGGCTCCTTTTCCGTGTTGGATTTACCGACCCTGTTAACCCAAGGAGCGAGCAATCTTGATTTGGGGTTAGCGGTGCAGCCCAATGGCAGTGTTACGACCAACGGGACTAACGCTTTGGTTTCTCCGTTACCAGGTTCTGTCACCATATCGGGCAATGTTGATGCCAGTGGTAAAAGCACTAATATTTCCTCCGGTGGCCAAGTGGCGATCGCCGGCGATCAAATAGCAGTACAAGGCGCTACCGTTGATGTTTCAGGCAATGGTGGTGGCGGCACAGTGCGCATTGGTGGCGATTTTCAGGGCCAGCTCACTTTGCCCAATGCATCCCAAACCCTGATTGATAGTAATTCAGTAGTCAAAGCTGATGCCCTACTGACAGGAAATGGGGGAACCGTTATCGTTTGGGCCGATGACTCTACCCGCTTTAGTGGGAATATTTCAGCCCAAGGTGGAACCATGGGGGGAAACGGCGGCTTTGTGGAAACCTCCGGCGCCAAAAGTTTGATGGTTGACGATACCGCCAGGGTTAATACTTTCGCCACCATGGGAGAACTTGGTACTTGGTTGTTAGATCCTCTAGAAATAATTGTCGGAACCACCGATGATCTACTTGCCGATCCAAAGCTTGTTTCGGTACTTACAATCACAACCAGCTTGGACAACGGTAACGTTATTCTTCAAGCAGATCAATCCATTGCCGTTCAGGCAAATTTTAGTGCTGATCCCTCTGCCCCCGGTAATCTCACTTTCGATTCTCCTACAATCACTATCGATGCTCTTTTTTCCTTGGGAACTGGCTCAATTATTTTTGCTAACACAGGTCCCATTAACACTGGCAATACATTAGTTACTTCTCCTTTCACCAATTTAGATTTTGACAATAAAATTCAACTCAATGCCAACACAACATTTACTGCTCCGGGATACGACATTTATTTCCGTAAATCTGTCAACGGCGGGTTTGATTTATTAGGCAACGCCAACTTTGTTTATTTTGATGACGGAGCTGGTATCACTACCCCACTGAAAAGTTTCGGTGTCACAGCTACGGAAATCTATGTAGGTAATGACATCGTTACCCAGGGAAATCAAATTTTCGACGGGGTGTTCTATGGATTACAACCAGTTAATTTGACGAGTAGCGCAGGCTCAGTAATTTTCACCAACAATATTCTGCTTAATGGAAGTCTTCAAGTTCAGACTGCCCAAAATATCGTCAGTCAACCTTCTTCTTCCCTGAGTGCAGTGGAAATAGCATCCGACGTATTACTTAATGCTGGACAAAATGTTTCGTTCGGGAATATCAATACCCGGGGGGGCAATGTTGATATACAAGCTTTGGGCAATATTTCCACTGGATCAATAGTTACCTCTCCATTTGGTGGAAATGCAGGCAATGTAATTCTCAATGCGGGTGGGACTCTCACCACCGGCTACATAGAAACGTCTGGGACGAATGGCGGTGATGTTACCACATCTTCCGGTAGTAATACTAGTACTGCTTATATTGATACCCGGGGATTTGGAGATGGCCTAGAGATAGATAGTTTGGGGGGAGCTGTTTCTATCGAAAGCAAGGGAGACATTACCACCGCCTTTATTGATACCGGAGCTTACTCAATTGAATCCTTCAATGAAGGTACGGGAGGAAATGTTTTCCTCACAGCAGATGGCAGTATCACAACGAATTACATATTCACCGCTGGAAAAAATGGTGGTGATATTTTCTTTCAAGCTGGTGAAAGCATAGAAATCATCGATTATTTAAATACCTATGGAAGTCAAACTAGTGGAGATGTATATGTTGAGGCTCCACTGGATATTTCAATTGGTTCCTACATATACACTGGAGGGGGTGGGGAGCCAGGCAATGTATTCCTGCAAGCAGGGGGAGATATTACCACTAGCTACATAGATACGTCGGCAGCCAATGGCGGTGATATTTTTATTCAGTCGGGGGGAGACACCGAAGTTGGTTATCTATTCACTAAAGGGTATGAAGGTAGGGGAGGAGATGTTTATGTTGAAACTGGCCGTTATTTTCGGGCGATCGATGGCTTTTTACTTGGTGAAGAAGGACCTTTTAGTGTCTACACCGCCGGCCTCACCGTTGGTGGTTCTGTGTACATTCAATTTGGTGGAAGTGAACCTTTCATCATCGGCAATCCAATTACCAATGGAACCATTGGGGCAATCAGTTCGGGAGATGACAATACTGTACCAATCGGTACACCACCAATTTTTGATACTTTTACCCTGGACAATATAACCATAACCACTGAACCCGAGCCGGAACCTGAACCCGAGCCGGAACCTGAGCCGGAACCTGAACCCGAGCCGGAACCTGAGCCGGAACCTGAACCCGAGCCGGAACCTGAACCCGAGCCGGAACCTGAACCCGAGCCGGAACCTGAGCCGGAACCTGAACCCGAGCCGGAACCTGAGCCGGAACCTGAACCCGAGCCGGAACCTGAGCC
>NZ_JACJTH010000009.1:0-41221 GCF_014698595.1 Synechocystis sp. FACHB-908
CTTTTTTTGCCGAAATATTCTCCTGATTTAAATGATATTGAGCATGACTTTAGTGCCTTGAAACGAGCTAGAATGTACGCTCCTATTGACACGTCTCTTGATGAAATTATCCGTTCTTACTGTGGCGTTTAGCGTCTCAGCTTTATTTGAAACTACTATACAACCCATAGTTGGCATTGTATTTGAGGTGATGTAGGGAATGATGGGCCGTGCCAATAAAGTATTTCCCTAACCAATGATGAGGAAATGCTAAAGGTAGGCGATCGATACCCAAATGATTAATCACCGACCAAATTGTCATGGTCATTAATATCGCTAATAAAGTAAAAAAATGGAGAGGAATAAGGGAAACAACAATAATTAAAAAAAATGATTGCACGATCGCCTCTGGCAGATCAAAGGCAAAGGAAGTGAGGGGGGTAGGATAACGGGAAAGATGATGTCCTTTATGGAACAAAGAAAACAATCTCGGATGATGGAAAAGGCGATGGGTGAAATAAAAATAGGTATCTTGTAAGAACAAAATTAAAACGTAACTTATTCCCAGATACCAAAGTCCGTGTTGGTATGGATCGACGTATAAACGATTCATTTTTCCGCCATAGCTCGACAAAATAAATGCCCCTGCCAGGGCAAAAATAATTGCTGAAATTATGGAAAGTTTTATATCTTTGCGAATTGATTGCGAAGAGGGAATATTAATGGGTAAATGGTTCTTAAGTAACGATTGACCCCAAGGGGAGTAAAAAAAAGCATAGGTTCCCCCCGCAATTAGAAAATATCTAAACAAAATAATAGCAAAAAATACAAGTATATAAATCCAAAATAAATGATCCATAAATTAGGCTAATAATGCCATAACAAGTCAATTAGTTAATATTTGTCTGAAATTCAGTTTAATTCTCTAAAAGTTGAACTAAAGACTAAAATATAGTTTTTAGCCCTGCTACCATTTTAGTGCGCCGCCATGACCCTTCGATCGCCAGTGGAATTCCAAGACCAATTTGATGTCATCGTGGTGGGGGCAGGCCATGCGGGTTGTGAGGCGGCCTTGGCCACGGCTCGGTTGGGCTGTCGCACCCTACTGTTAACCCTCAACTTAGACCGCATTGCTTGGCAACCCTGTAACCCTGCAGTGGGAGGGCCGGCTAAATCCCAGTTAACCCATGAAGTGGATGCACTGGGGGGGGAAATTGGCAAAATGGCCGACCGTACCTATCTGCAAAAGCGGGTGTTAAATATTTCCCGGGGGCCGGCGGTGTGGGCATTGCGGGCCCAAACGGATAAGCGGGAATATGCGGCGGTGATGAAAAATATCGTTGAAAATCAACCTAATCTATCCATTCGGGAAGGGATGGTGACGGATTTGGTGTTGGGGGACAATGATGAGATTCAAGGTGTGCAGACCTACTTTGGCGCTTGCTTTGGAGCCCAGTCGGTGGTGATTACGACAGGGACTTTCCTGGGGGGCAAAATTTGGATTGGTAATAAGTCCATGCCAGCGGGGCGGGCCGGCGAATTTGCGGCAGTAGGCCTAACGGAAACTTTGAATGAACTGGGCTTTGAAACTGGCAGGTTAAAAACGGGAACTCCGGCCAGGGTTGATCGGCGATCGGTAGATTATGACAAATTAGAGCCCCAACCCCCAGATGAACAGGTAAGTTGGTTTAGCTTTGACCCGGAAGTGTGGGTAGAGCGGGAGCAAATGAATTGTTATTTGACCAGAACAACAGCTAAGACCCACCAATTAATTAAAGATAATCTCCATTTATCTCCCATTTATGGCGGTTTTATTGACTCTAAGGGGCCCCGTTATTGTCCTTCCATCGAAGATAAAATTGTTCGTTTCGCTGACAAAGAAAGTCACCAAATTTTTATCGAGCCGGAAGGTCGAGACATTCCTGAATTGTATATTCAAGGTTTTTCCACGGGGCTACCGGAAAATGTGCAATTGGCCATGCTACAAACTCTACCGGGGTTGGAAAATTGTGTCATGTTGCGCCCCGCTTACGCAGTGGAATACGACTTTTTACCGGCTACCCAGTGTTATCCCAGTTTGATGACCAAAAAAGTGGCAGGACTATTTTGTGCTGGGCAAATTAACGGCACCACTGGCTATGAAGAAGCGGCGGCCCAGGGTCTGGTGGCGGGGATCAATGCGGCCCGTCATTGTCAAGGAAAATCATTGATCATCTTCTCCCGGGAGGGAAGTTATCTGGGTACATTAATTGATGATTTATGCACCAAAGATTTGCGGGAACCCTACCGGATGCTCACCAGCCGTTCCGAGTACCGCTTAATTTTACGTTCCGACAATGCCGATCAAAGGTTAACCCCTCTGGGAAGGGAAATTGGCTTAATTGACGATCGCCGTTGGGACCTATTCCAAACCAAACAAGCTAACATCACCGCCGAAAAAGAAAGACTGTACAGTACCCGCATCAAAGAGCAAGATGCAGTGGGTAAAGAAATTGTTGATTATACCCAACAGAAAATTAAAGGCTCCATTGTGCTGGCGGAGTTACTACGACGACCTGGATTTCATTATCCAGATTTAGAAAAATTTCAGTTGGGTAACGAGGAATTAAAACCGGAGGAAAAAACCAGCGTGGAAATCGAAATCAAATATTCCGGCTACATTAAGCGGCAACAAACCCAAATTGAACAGGTGAGCCGCCATAGCCAAAAACGTTTGCCCCCCGGCTTAAATTACATGGCCATTGAAACCCTATCCATGGAAGCAAGGGAAAAACTAACCCAGTTCCAACCCCTCACCATTGGTCAAGCCGGTCGCATTGGGGGCGTTAACCCCGCCGATATCAATGCCCTCCTGGTTTATCTAGAAACTCAACTCAGGCGATCGGTTTCCCCCTGAGCAATCTGGATGATCGGGGCAGGGTTTAGGGGCAATTTGATCACCATTGTGGTCCCTTTTCCTGGCATCGATATCACCTCGATTGTCCCTCCCTGAAATTCCACATAGCGTTTAACAATGCTCAATCCCAAACCAGTACCGGGAATATCCCCTACGTTGCTGGCACGATGGAAAGCTTCAAACAGTTTTTCCTGGTCCTGGAGGGGAATACCAATGCCTTCGTCCCGTACTTGGAAAAGTAAATGCTCTTCATCCTTACTAATATCTAGGGTGATAGTGCTACCCGGGGCCGAATATTTAATGGCATTACTTAAAATATTTTCCAAAATATGGCGGAGTAGTCTCACATCCACCAGGGAGTGTTCGTCCGGCTTGAGATGGTAGTTAAGCTCAAAATTATGTTCACTGCCCAGGCCACAGCTAAAATTCTCGATTAAATCGTTAGCTAAGTTCCTTAGGTTAATGTTACCTAGCTCAATTTCTATCTTATTGGCATCATAGCGACTAATGGAAAGCACATCATCAATTAGTTGTTTCAGCCGTTGGCTAGAATTTTGGATATTGTTAATATATTGTTGTTTTTTCTCTGTAGAAAGACGATCAAAATATTTGGACAATAACTCTCCAAAACCAATAATAGAAGTTAAAGGAGTACGAAATTCGTGGGACACAATATCAACAAACTGACTTTTAGCTTCATTTAGTTCCCGTTCTTTGACCAAAGATCTCAGGGTTTCGATTTCCGCTCGTTTAATGTCAGTAATGTCTTGGCCAAACACCACCACCCGAGCAGTGTCTGATAGATCATCAACTAAAGATTCTACTGTTTGCGCCCAAATTTGTGTGCCGTCTTTTTTCTCCATAGAAAAAATAGTCCACTCCCCCAGGTTAGGACGTGCCTGTTCTAGATTTTCTGCATATTCTTCCCGATGAATTTTTTGCCATAGCAGGGGATCTTCATACATTTCATCTGGAGTATAACCCGTCAAACTTTCAAAAGATGGATTAATATAATACCAATTACTAAAGTTTATTGTTCTCATGCCAAAGAAAATTGGCAGATTTTCCACAATACAACGGAGAGTAGCTTCGTTATTTTGAATAATTTGTAGCTGTCGTTTTTGATCTGTTATGTCTTGAATCACCGCAAGGATATTGGTCTGATTATTTGAAGTGATCAAGGCAGTGGAAATTTCAACGGTACGCAAAGCTCCATCCCGACGGATAATTTGCCACTCTTCCTTGACCATATCTACCCCTAAGGCCACTGCCTTCATTCTCACCCTTACTGCCTCTTGAGGCTGTCCATGGGAATAAAGAGTTTCATACCAACCGCATTGATTGATTTCTTCTTGACTATAGCCAGTGATATTTTTCATCATCGGATTCCACACAGTAAATTGCAGGAAGGGAAACTGCTCAACTTCATAACAAACAAATAATCCTTCCACCATTTTTTCCAATAATTGCCGACGAAAATAATTTTCCCGTTGCAGTTGGGCTTGAATGGTCTTTTGGAGGGTTATATCGTGGACTATGCACTGAACAATTGAGTGATTTTCATAGGTAATTACACTGGCGGAAATGTCAACGGAAATTAATTCTCCAGATTTTTTTACGAGTCTGACATCGGTTAATTGGGAAATTTGTTCCCTTTTAAGAGTGCGCCAAAAGTGTCTTTGTTGAGCATAAAACTCTGGGGTCAATAGCCTAAGGTCAAGCAAAGAATGCCCAATTAATTCTTCTTGATCATAACCACTCAACTCCACAGCCCGATAATTGACTTCTAGGACAATGAAGTCAATGGTAATTAAAATAATTGCATCACCGGCATCTCGGACTAAAGCTCTATATTTTGCCTCCTGGGTGGTAAGGGTAATACTCACCTGTTCTTTCTCGATAATTTCCTGCAATAATTGGCTATTGCTACTTTCCAGCTCACTGGTTCTCTCTTCAATAAGAACTTCTAGGTTTTCATTAATAGTTTTTAGTTGAATTTCTGCTAACTTGCGTTCAGTAATATCAGAAAAAGTTACTATTATTTCCTGAATGGTGTCTTCATTATAGAATTCAGGGTAAGCATTAATATACGCCCAGAGTAATTGGTCAGTGTCGGGACGATAAATACCCATTTCAAAATTTTTTAAGGAAGATTGGTTGGCTAAAACCTGGGCCACAGGAAATTCCTCTTTTTCTAATTTTTCTCCTTCTTTATCAAAAAACATCCAATATTCATCATCAATATCCCTGCCTTCTAAATCTGTTAAACCGAGGAAAGATTCTGCTTTAGGATTAGCATAAACAATTTCGGCATTGGCATTGTGTACTATTACTCCATTGTCAAGATTTTCTAAAAGACGATAGTATTTATTCTGATTTTCCCGCAATTGGTTCTCCATGCGTTTGCGGTCGCTAATATCCCGTAAAGAGACTAGCTTTGCGGTTTGTCCATACCATGTAATTTCGGTTACACTAACATCCACCGTGTAAATAGTGCCGTCGTCTACTAGTAAGCTAAATTCCGTATCTTCCAATGGACTGCCAATGGTTCCCACTAATTCTTCCAAAGTACAGTTAAGAAGTTTCACTGCCTGGGCATTGGCATAACAAATGTAATTATCTTCATCTAAAACCAATAGCCCGTCCTTGATGCTGGCAAAAATGTCTCGGAAATTGGCTTCACTGTTTCTAATGGCTTGTTCCTTTCGAGCCCATTCTGAAATATCCCGACAACTATAAAGATAAATACCTCCATTAATAGCGACTTTCTTAAGATTGATGAGTAAATAATGAATTTTACCTTGTTTATCTTGAACATCATGCCGTAAATTTTTTAATTCCCCCTTTTCTTTTAACTCATATTCGTTAAATCTAAAATCACCCAGGAGCGTTTCTACGGTTCCCATGGCGTTTACTTCCGCCAAGGAATAGCCGAAGATATTATCAATATTTGAACAAATAAAAGTAAATTTTCCGGATAAATCAGTGACAAAGACAGTATCGGAAATATTGGCTAAAATTATTTCACTGAGTTGTTCTGAATGATTATTTTTTACATCAAAATGAACAGATTTAACTGAACTTTCTAGGTAATTATTATAGTATTGCAGAGTTTGTTTCTGCTGGAAAAGCTGCAAATAAAGTTTAGCTTTCACCTGAAGAAAATTTTGGTTAGGCGGTTGTGCCAGAAAGTCAACCAACCCCAAAATATTTATTTCTGCCATTGCTTTGGTGATAATTTCTTGCCGAGCTAGAAAAATAATTGGAGTTTGTTCAGCCAGGGGAAAAGAACGAAGAATTTTAGCGGTGTTTAGCCCGTCCAATTCAGACATTTCCTGGGCCAAAATCATCAAGGCAAATTCTGTGGTGGCGGCGGTGGCGATCGCCTCTTGGCCGGAGTTAGCGGTGATTATTTCCACTGGCAGGGAATCCAGGGCCCGTGACAGAGCAACAAGATTTTCCCGCTGATCATCCACTAACAGGACTTTGGGGCTAGGAATGATAGGCATGGGTTCCAAGGTCAAACATTGATCAAGACAAGGAAAATTCCATTCTTCAGGAGATGGGGCCTTCTCCTTGGGCGGTAGACTGTCCCCTGCTTTAAAATGTTAGTCTCTAACTATTTTTGAATTTTCAAAGTTCCCTATGACCACTTTAACGCCCATCCATGTTATCGGTGGAGGCTTAGCGGGTACGGAGGCCGCCTGGCAAATTGCCCAAGCAGGAGTTCCAGTTATTTTGACGGAAATGCGCCCCGAACGTCTGAGTCCAGCCCACCACAGTGAGGATTTGGCGGAGTTGGTCTGTAGCAATTCCTTTGGGGCCAAAGCTGGCGATCGGGCAGCGGGACTTTTGCAAACAGAATTACGGCAGTTGAGTTCTCTCATTATTACCACAGCGGATCGCCATGCAGTGCCAGCTGGGGGTGCTTTGGCGGTGGACCGGGGAATTTTTAGCCGGTCTTTGACAGAGCAAGTGGCCAGCCATCCCCTGGTGGAATTACGGCGGGGGGAAGTAACGGAAATTCCCAGGGAAGGTATTACGGTGCTGACTACGGGACCCCTCACTAGCCCAGCGCTAACGGAGGATTTGCAACAATTCACCGGCATGGAATACCTAAGCTTTTTCGATGCGGCCAGTCCCATTGTGGTGGGGGATTCCATCAATAAAGAAGTAGCTTTTTTTGCTTCCCGTTATGACAAAGGGGAGGCGGCCTATCTCAACTGCCCCTTTAACCGAGAGCAATATTTCAATTTTTGGCAGGCATTGTGTGAGGCCGAACAAGCTCCCCTGAAGGACTTTGACCGAGAAACAGCTAAGTTTTTTGAGGGATGTTTACCCATAGAAGAGTTGGCCCAGCGGGGGGAAGACACCATGCGTTACGGCCCCCTAAAGCCCGTTGGTCTATTTGATGCCCGTTTGGGGGATTTTCGAGATCCTGCTAACAAGGAGAAAAAGCCCTATGCAGTGGTGCAATTGCGCCAGGAAGATAAGGCAGGACAATTGTGGAATATGGTGGGTTTTCAGACCAATTTACGCTGGGGAGAACAGGGACGGGTTTTCCGCTTGATTCCCGGTTTGGAAAACGCTGAGTTTGTTCGCATGGGGGTAATGCACCGCAATACTTTTATTAATTCCCCCCAACTTCTGACCGCTAGTCTCCATTTCGGCGATCGCCAGACTTTATTTGCGGCGGGGCAGTTAGTGGGAACGGAGGGTTATGCCGCTGCCACAGCCGGGGGATGGTTAGCGGGCACCAATGCGGCCCGGTTGGCGTTGGGTTTACCTTTGCTCACATTGCCGGCCACCACCATGATGGGAGCTTTATTTAACTTCATCAGTTCCGCTTCCCCCAAACATTTCCAGCCCATGCCGCCCAATTTTGGAATTTTACCGGAATTGCCCCAGCGGATTCGTAATAAGCAAGAACGTTACGGTCAATATCGGGATCGAGCTTTGGCTGATTTAACAACCTGGCAAACTAGCATCAAAAGTCTAGCAACCTGTCGAGTTTAGGGATGGCAACTACCAAAAAAGTCAGCTTAGAATCGATACAAAGTCAAAATTAAGGAGCAATCCCATGACAGACACCGCCCTACTAGAAAAGATCAATGCTCTCCCCGATGCCATGAAAATTGAAGTAGAACACTTTGTCGAATTTCTGCTGACTAAGCAACCACCAGTCAGTCCAGTAACCAATGATGGACAAAAAAAATATCGTCAAGCAGGTGTTCTAAAGGGGAAAATTTGGATGGCAGATGACTTTGATGCTCCTTTGGAAGAAATGCAGGAGTATATGTAAATGCTACTGGACACCCACACGCTTTTGTGGTTTTTAGATAATGATATAAAACTACCATCACATCTCAAGAGTTTGATTGAAGCCAAGCCAAAAGTTTATGTCAGCATTGTATCTCTCTGGGAGATTGCCATTAAACTCAACATCAACAAACTAAGGCTTAATTACGCTTTTACTGATCTAGAGAATTTACTTGCTGATCTCAATATTTCGGTTTTGAACATCACATGGCAACATTTGGAAGCTTGTCGCAATTTGCCCTTGCATCATCGAGATCCTTTTGACCGTATGATTATTGCCCAGGCTCAGCAACATAATTTTTCCGTCATTAGCAAAGACGAAAATTTCAAAAAATACAACGTTAATTTAATCTGGGAATGAGAACAATAACCTGTTTGTATGAGTCATTTTCATTCCTTGAACCTTATTGCTTAGAACGTGTTTAGCAGTTTTGTTCAGCCCCCTAAATCTCTTCACTAAAGCTCCGGCAATACTGGGGGACTTTCACTCAGTTTCCCCCCAAATTGGAGGCCAGGAGGACATTTAAAACAGGCTCTTAAATGCCTTTAACAATTGCCCCGAAGTCTCCGAGGATCAGAGCATAGTTGCGGATTAAACCGAGTAAATTAAGGCGATTTTGCCGTAATTCATCGTTTTCTGCCATCACCAATACGCTATCCGGCCCGTCGAAAAATTCCGCCACGGTGGGGGCAAGCTCGTGTAGTGCATTTACCAAGGTTTCATAGTCACGGCTTTCTTGTACTTCTACCGCTTTGGGATAAATGGCCAGCAATGCTTGGTAAACTGCTTTTTCTGAATCCTGGACTAGTTGGGGCGCTTGAATCACTGGACGGGGGTCTAATTGGTCCGTTGGCAAAGTGCCTTTACTAGCTAGCTTGGCAGAACGGTTCACAGTGGGATAAATTGCGTCTAAATGACCGTTATCTCGCAATTCTTGCAGATATTGAGCCCTTTCTTTGACATCCTGTAAATCTGCTAACAGGCGATCATGTAATCTACTTTGAGCCTCGTCGCAGTTTGTCTCCCCATTGCCCAATACGGCGTTGACTAGATCATAATCAATGCCCTGTTCGTCCTGAAGTAGGGTTTGTAATCTTTGCAGAAAAAACGTCTTTAACGCTTGCAGGGGAGAGGTTTTATCGGGGTGGGAAGTAACAAAATCCCGGCAGCCCTGGGTCAACAATTCCAGCAAATTAATTTCTAAACTCGCTGCCCAGGCTACATTAATCACCGCATTGGCGGCCCGCCGCAGGGCAAAGGGATCGGAAGATCCGGTAGGTAATAAACCCAACCCAAAAATACTCACCAGAGTATCCAGGCGATCGGCCATGCCCACCACTTGACCCGGTAAGCCTTGGGGTAAATCATCATCCTGGTGCCGGGGGAGGTAATGCTCCACAATGCCCTGGGCCACCGCTGCCGATTCACCACTAACGAGGGCATATTTTTCCCCCATAATGCCCTGTAGTTCGGGAAATTCATACACCATTTGGGTGACCAAATCCGCTTTACACAGCATGGCGGTACTATCGATTTCTCCCCGTTGTTGCTCTGTTACTCCCAACTGGTCGGCGATCGCCGCGGCCATTTCCATAATGCGGTCCACCTTGTCTCGCATGGTGCCCAACTCTTCTTGGAAGGTAACCGTTTCTAGTTGGGGCAGGTAACTATCGAGGCTATCGTCACAGTCGGCTTGATAGAAAAATTTGGCATCGGCTAAGCGGGCCCGAATGACCCGGCCATTTCCGGCGGCAATAATGTCTCCTTTGCTGGGATCACCGTTGGCAATGGTGATGAAATGGGGCAATAGCCTTCCATCTTTGTCCACCACGGGAAAATAGCGTTGATGGGTAACCATAACCGTGGTAGTCACTTCCCTGGGTAAGCTGAGGAATTCCTGATCAAACTTGCCCAATACCGCTGTGGGATATTCCACCAACTGTTCCACCTCATCAAGCAAATCCTCATAGATAATTGCTTCGCCTTCTAGGGTGGCCGCTTGGGTGGTGATTTGTTGTTCAATCATGGCCCGCCGTTCTTGGGGATCTACTACAACCCCGGCCGTTTTTAACTGGGCCAAATAATTCTGACCATGCTCTAAGCTGACGTCTGCTGGGTGCAAAATGCGGTGCCCCCGGGAAAGGCGATCGCCTACTAGGGTAGTGGAGCCATTGTCAATTTGTAGGGGTAAAACTTGGTCATCCAACAGACAAACTAACCAACGAATGGGGCGGGGAAAACGCCAATCCCCATCTCCCCAACGCATAAACCTTCGACCGTCCAAAGCCTTGAGCCAGCTTAGGGCCAGCTTGGGCAACAAATCCCGGCTAGCTTGGCCCTGTAATTGCTTATTGACAAAAATAAAGTCCCCTTTGGGGGTGGAGCGGATCTCAAAATCCTCCGGGTTGACCCCCTGTTTTTTGGCAAAGCCCAAGGCGGCCGGGGTGGGTTGCCCGTCTTTGAAAGCGGCACTGGCCGGAGGACCCTTAATTTCCTCCAGGCGATCGGGCTGGCATTCTGGTAAGCCTTTGATCAACACCGCCAAGCGCCGGGGCGTGCCGTAAATTTCCACCGACTCCGGTTGTAAAAACTCCGCCGCCAAACCTGGGGGAATTAACCCTTGCCACTGGGTGATCGCACTGCGAACAAAATCGGCGGGTAATTCTTCAGTTCCAATTTCAAATAGAAAGGTTTGCAGGGGCATAGGGCAAGGGAGCAATGGGTCGGTTAGGGAAGGCAAAAGCCACCACCAATAAACATATCAGGCAAGTTGAGATGGGGCATAGAGATTTTTGATGATGACACGAAATCAGTCAATTTACGGGCAGATGCTTACGCCATCATTTCTCGATTAGGTTTTAATGGTCAGTGTTGACCGATTCCTGCTTACTGATAACTGTTCACTGAACCCTAGACCCAACAACATAACCGCTATCAAGATTTTTATGAAGGCTCTCATTCTCTCCGGTGGCAAAGGAACTCGCTTGCGTCCCCTCACCTACACCGGGGCTAAGCAGTTGGTGCCTGTGGCTAACAAACCAATCCTCTGGTATGGCATTGAGGCGATCGCCAAAGCTGGCATTACCGACATTGGCATTATTATTAGCCCAGAAACGGGAGAGGAAATTAAAACTATCACCGGCAACGGAGAAAAGTTCGGTATCCAGATTACCTATATTTTGCAATCCGAACCATTGGGGTTGGCCCATGCAGTGAAAACGGCGGCAGACTTTCTCCAAGATTCCCCTTTTGTGATGTATTTAGGCGATAACCTAATTCAAGACCACCTAGAGCAATTCCTCGCCCATTTTCAGGCTAAATCCCTCGATTCCTTGATTCTACTGCGGCGAGTGTCCAATCCCAGCGCCTTTGGGGTGGCCACCGTTAATGACCAAGGCAAAGTTTTAGCCCTAGTGGAAAAACCAGAGCATCCCCCTTCCAACTTGGCCCTAGTGGGACTTTACTTTTTTGCCCCGACCATTCACCAGGCGATCGCCAACATTGAGCCCTCTGCCCGGGGAGAACTAGAAATCACCGATGCAATTCAATATCTGATCAGCCATGATTATCGGGTGGAATCCCTACAACTAAAAGGATGGTGGCTCGACACCGGTAAGAAAGACGACCTGCTGGCCGCCAATCAGATTATCCTCGATACCCTAGTGGAAAAAAACATCCAAGGCACCGTAGACGATCAAAGCAAAATCTCCGGTCGGGTAACCATTGGCCCCCACAGTCAAATTATCAACAGCGTCATCCGTGGCCCCGTGGCGATCGGCCCCAACTGTCATCTGGAAAACTGCTTCATCGGTCCCTATAGCAGTATTGCCGAGGGAGTTAAAATCAGGGATGCAGATCTTGAACATAGTGTCGTGCTCCAAGGAGCTAGCATTGTGGCCATCCAACAAAGAATTGTCGATAGTGTCATCGGCAAAAACGCCAAAATTTTTCCCGCTCCCCGCCGTCCCCAGGCTTTGCGCTTCCTGATTGGTAATGATTCCCAAGTGGAACTAATTGGACCCTCTTCCTATCCCCAGGACTAACCTCCCCCCCAGCAACTTAGACTAGTTTTGCTAGAATGGTGCCAACTCAAATCGCAGCAGATCTGGCCATGTAGATTACTAAATCAACTGGATAGGTGTTCCCTATGGTTAGACCGCTATGATCCTCCGGGATTTGCATTAATTTAGAGTCTGTATTATAAAGACAACCGGGGGTTAATTTCTTAACCTTTCTTTACTTTGATTCTCTGGTCTTCATCGACCTTTTAACCGTCCATCCACAGGAGTCCAACGCCCCTATGCCCGAGCTTGCTGTCCGCACCGAATTTGACTATTCCAGCGAAATTTACAAAGACGCCTATAGCCGCATCAACGCCATTGTCATTGAAGGCGAACAGGAAGCCTACAGCAACTACCTCCAGATGGCGGAACTCTTGCCGGAAGACAAAGAAGAGTTGACCCGCTTGGCCAAAATGGAAAACCGCCATAAAAAAGGTTTCCAAGCCTGTGGCAACAACCTCCAAGTGAACCCTGATATGCCCTATGCCCAGGAATTTTTCGCCGGTCTCCATGGCAATTTCCAGCACGCTTTTAGCGAAGGGAAAGTTGTTACCTGTTTATTGATCCAGGCTTTGATTATCGAAGCTTTTGCGATCGCCGCCTATAACATATATATCCCTGTGGCGGACGACTTTGCTCGGAAAATCACTGAGGGCGTAGTCAAGGACGAATACACCCACCTCAACTACGGGGAAGAATGGCTAAAGGCCAACTTTGCCACCGCTAAGGAAGAACTGGAGCAGGCCAACAAAGAAAACCTACCCTTAGTGTGGAAAATGCTCAACCAAGTGCAGGGGGACGCCAAGGTATTGGGCATGGAAAAAGAAGCCCTAGTGGAAGATTTTATGATCAGCTACGGCGAAGCCCTCAGTAACATCGGCTTCAGCACCAGGGAAATTATGCGTATGTCTTCCTACGGTTTGGCCGGAGTCTAGTCCCGGCTAGAAATATCTTCAACTATTTCATGAGCCCACAAATCCCAAGCTTCTTAGGATCTGTGGGTTTTTCCCTATTCTGGAGTGCTTTTAGGAAGCTGGCCCATGCCAACGGGAAGTTCGTCAAATTGTGCCATACTGTGTAAAGCTTTATGGCGATCGGAGTCGTTAACTGAGCGGAAAGCGATACCTTCCCCTATTTATTCTGACTATTATCAATGTTTGGTCTTATTGGTCATCTCACGAGTTTAGAACACGCCCAAGCGGTTGCTGAAGATTTAGGCTATCCTGAGTACGCCAACCAAGGCCTGGATTTTTGGTGTTCGGCTCCTCCCCAAGTGGTTGATAATTTTCAGGTGAAAAGTGTGACGGGGCAGGTGATTGAAGGCAAATATGTGGAGTCTTGCTTTTTGCCGGAAATGTTAACCCAACGGCGGATCAAAGCGGCCATTCGTAAAATCCTCAATGCTATGGCCCTGGCCCAAAAGGTGGGCTTGGATATTACGGCCCTGGGAGGCTTTTCTTCAATCGTATTTGAAGAATTTAACCTCAAGCAAAATAATCAAGTCCGCAATGTGGAACTAGATTTTCAGCGGTTCACCACTGGTAATACCCACACCGCTTATGTGATCTGCCGTCAGGTCGAGTCTGGAGCTAAACAGTTGGGTATTGATCTAAGTCAGGCAACGGTAGCGGTTTGTGGCGCCACGGGAGATATTGGTAGCGCCGTATGTCGTTGGTTAGATAGCAAACATCAAGTTAAGGAATTATTGCTAATTGCCCGTAACCGCCAAAGATTGGAAAATCTCCAAGAGGAATTGGGTCGGGGCAAAATTATGGATTTGGAAACAGCCCTGCCCCAGGCAGATATTATTGTTTGGGTGGCTAGTATGCCCAAGGGGGTAGAAATTGCGGGGGAAATGCTGAAAAAGCCCTGTTTGATTGTGGATGGGGGCTATCCCAAGAATTTAGACACCAGGGTGAAAGCGGATGGGGTGCATATTCTCAAGGGGGGGATTGTAGAACATTCCCTTGATATTACCTGGGAAATTATGAAGATTGTGGAGATGGATATTCCCTCCCGGCAAATGTTCGCCTGTTTTGCGGAGGCCATTTTGCTAGAGTTTGAGGGCTGGCGCACTAATTTTTCCTGGGGCCGCAACCAAATTTCCGTTAATAAAATGGAGGCGATTGGTGAAGCTTCTGTCAAGCATGGCTTTTGCCCTTTAGTAGCTCTTTAGGCCGACAGGATAGGGCGTGTGTGGAGCTGGTGAACAAGGTCTGAAACAGTGGCCAGTAGTCAATATTTCCCCGTGCTTTCCATAGAAGATATCTGCTTAATCTAAAATATTCCTGCCTTCCTAGAGACTTTATAAATGGGTGAATTCAGAGGATTCGTGCCTAAAACTGCTGGGCTAGCTCAAAGAGGGACTGTCTTAGGTAAACTTTTGAATCAAAGACTAATTTGACAACCAATTATCAAAGCTCAATGCTGCTGGTCAAAGAGTCTGGCTCAATTGAGATAAACAATGGCCCATGAGAAAATAAACCACCAATGTGGCGGCCGCCGCTGCTGCTACGAGAGTTCCGGCCAGCATCAAAGAAAATTCCTGCTCTTCGATCGCCTGTTGCATAAGGTGGAGGGACCAGGCCACCAAAGCCACATCAAAAATGAGAATGGGCACCAACATATGTAACAAAATGTAAACCTTTCCGTTACATTCTAATCTATTGGCCAGCCTTGGCAATCAAAAATCCGGTAATTTAACCTTTTCTACGGTTTTGAAGCAGTGCCCAGGCAGATTTTGCCTGTGATTCTCGGGCATCCATTCACTTTTGTCGATGCTGGAAAATTTCTAGCCCAGCCAGTGTCCCCCAGTCTACTCAAAGGCGATCGAACAGCAAACACATTGTCCATGTGAACATTGGTCAGTCTCCCTCCTCCTGTCGGATCAGCCGCTCCTGAACTTTTCTTAGGGTGCAAACTTGATTGGCCGGTAGGCGGGGCAATGGTAACTCCAAATTCGGCCAGGATTCCACCTCAACACAAGGACAAAGAGAATTGGGAATTTGACTGTGGGACAGGGGCACCGGCAACGCACAGCGGGCACAACTGATAATTTCCCAATCACCGCTAAGTAGGCTTTGGAGGGTTTGTTCCGTCCCTTCTAGATAACAATCTTCCCGACTAGTGAGGATGCGTTGCCAACAATCTTCGAAGGCTCGGGAGAATCGTTGGCCAGCAAAAATCGGACTGGGTAAAACGACCTCATTACTTTTGGGAAAGATTACTGCCCGGCCAAGCTGAAACCAGTGACCTAGATAATTTTTAACTTCAATGGCGTCTGCCATGGTGAATAATACTCCTGAAAAATCCAGAAGTTTCCTCCTGCTGTGCGGCTGGCCTCCATGTTAACGATTCCTGAGTGGGGACTGATATTTGTTTACAACAACTTAATGATTACTTCAGTTTTGCTCATCAATCCCTTGGTGGCGGTAGGGGTTCTCCCCATCGGCGCAAATCCACTGCATAACCGCCGGTCACGAGGTAAACTTGACCACAAAGTCCCCCCAGTTGACGAGTGAGGGCGCCCAAACGGTCCCGAAAAATGCGTCCTAAGGCATAGACTGGAATCACCCCCCACCCCGTTTCTTCGGCCACAAAGATAATAGTTATGGGAGTATTTTGCCCCTGTGTCGCAAAAGTGATCAATTCCCTTTGTTTAGTTTGCCATTGCTCTGGAGATAGCTCTAGGGTATTGGCTACCCACCCTCCCAGGGAGTCCACTAAGGCACAACTTCCCGCCGGTAGGGTTTCTAGAGTGTCAGTCAAATTCTGGTCTACGCATAACGTTTGCCAATGGGACGGACGGCGATCGCGATGTTGTTGAATGCGATTTTGCCAGTCTACGTCCGCGGCATTTTCCTTGCCAGTGGCAATGTAGATAACGGATGGATGGTTTTGCGCTGCAAGATGTTCGGCCCATTCACTTTTACCTGAACGACTGGGGCCGGTGACGAGGATAGGAAAAGCCATGGAGTTGCAACGGTGGGGCGATCACAATTCTAGGGGACAGTTTAAAAACGTTTCAAGAAATTGCTCTGCCACTATAGGCTAGGATCTTTGAGTCCCGATTATCATCGACAGTTAATGTCCCCCCGCCAATTAAATTTTCTCAGTGCCTTTAGTCTCAGTGTGGCGATCGCCGTTGTTTATCATCAAGCTTGGGGGATTGCAGTGGCCCAGCCCATCCTTCCCAGCGAGGCAGTGGAGACGGGGGTAATATCTAATGGCATATCCATTAATCTGTTCCAAGCCTTTGTGTTGGGCTTTATTCAGGGGGCAACGGAATTTCTACCCATTAGTAGTACAGCCCATTTAAAAGCAGTGCCCATGGCTTTAGGTTGGGGCGATCCAGGGGTGGCGTTCACCGCCGTTATTCAATTGGGTAGCATTGGAGCCGTATTTTGGTACTTCTGGGAAGATTTAACCGGCATTGCTAAGGGCATTATCAAAGCTGTGCAAACTCGCCAATACGATTCCCTCGAATTTAAATTAGGTCTGGGTATTGGTTTGGGCACCATTCCCATTGTTTTCTTTGGACTATTAATGAAACTGTTAGTGCAAGACTTGGACAATTCCTTCTTCCGCAGTTTGAGCACCATTGCGATCGCCTCCATTGTCATGGCCCTATTGCTAGCCCTGGCAGAAAAATTGGGCACCCATCGCCGTCCCTTTGAAAAATTACGCTGGCAGGATGGGTTAATTATGGGCACCGCCCAAGCCCTAGCCCTGATTCCCGGAGTATCCCGTTCCGGCTCGACCTTAACTGCTGGTTTATTTATCAATCTAGAGCGGGCCGCCGCTGCCCGTTTTTCTTTTCTGCTGGGCATCCCGGCCATTACTATCGCTGGTCTAGTGGAATTAAAGGGTCTACTGGACAAAAATCTCAGTAACGATGCAATCCTCCCCCTCATTGTTGGCACCATTTCCTCTGCTGTTTTTTCCTATCTGGCGATCGCCTGGCTGATCAAATTTTTGCAAAAACGTAGCACCTGGATTTTTGTTTGGTACCGTCTAATTTTTGGAGTGGTAATTCTAACTGCTTTAGGAATGGGATTTGGCACATAAATATCGACTAGCCTGGGGCAAATTGTAATGTAGTAATGTTCGGTCTTGGGGCTCCAGTTCATAAACCGGCAAATCCTCAACAGAACAATTCAATGCGGCCATAACCTGTTCTCCCAAAACCTTAGCCAGCAAAGGTACGACGGAGTTACCAATTTCCCGAAAGCCGTGCCAGATGGTGTTGTGGAACTGAAACCAATCCGGATAGGTATGGAGTCTGGCCGCTTCTCTCACAGTTATACATCTAGGTAAGGCGTAGTGTATTGGCCTAGGGGCGGTATAAGCACCCTTATCACTAGCAGTGCCGGCCCTCAGGGTATTACATAAACCAGTTTTTGATAGCCGCAGAAAGCGACTGGTTCTTTCCACCGTTCCAGGGACAGTATCCGCAAATCTTTTCATTGATTTTTCAGTATGTTGAGAACCAATATGGCCATAAACTAAATTATTAACTTGGCGCTTATGGCAGAGGGAAAATGCTCCATTTGCATGGATGGCATAACTTTTTCTCAGGGCTGAATAATCCAATAATTCTGATGGAATACCTTGGTCTTCTCCTACTGCATAGGGTGTATGGTCAACTAGATCATCAATGGCTTCTCCACAGGTAAATGGCGGTTTATAAGCTATGTTAGAAACTGATTTTTCAGAACAATTACTTTGTTTTAATTCAGCAACGTCAAAATAGAGTGGAAGGGGATAGGTGACAGGCTTGACATCTTTTCTGGAGCCGAGAATAATCAACCTTTTTCGTTTTTGGGGAGCACCATAGAGGGACGCATCTAGCACTAAAATTGGTTTTTCGATGTGGTAACCAATGGTTTCAAATTCCCTAACTAATTCCTCTAAAAATTTTTTATGTTGCCCCGATCGCATACCGGGAACATTTTCAAATAAAAAATATTTGGGTTTGAGATCCCGAATCATTCGCACATATTCAAACACCAAGGAGTTACGAGGATCATCCAACTGCCTTTTACCCATGAGGGAAAAGCCTTGACAGGGAGGGCCTCCAGCAATCAGGTCTATATCGCTTGAATAACCTTTATTATTTAACTTTCTTAGAATTTCGCCCGCACTTACCAGAGCAATATCCCGACAGATAGTAACACCATAGGGAAAATTATGATGATGGACCAAACAATGCACTGCATCAAATTCCACCGCGGCGGCAATATCAAATCCAGCGGCTTCTAAACCCAAGGACATGCCACCACAGCCCGCAAACAAGTCGATGGCAATGGGTCTGGCCATGGTTTTTCTGGTTTTCTTCTAGCGCTTAAATTTGACTTCGTTGCTTAAAAATTGGGGAATTTATTTATGTCTTCCCCATTGTTCTGATCATTCCCACTCGATAGTGCCAGGGGGCTTGGACGTGATGTCATAAACTACCCGGTTAACCCCCTTAACTTCGTTGACAATGCGGTTGGAAATGGCTTCGAGAATATCGTAGGGAACCCGGGCCCAATCGGCGGTCATACCGTCTTCACTGGTGATAAAGCGTAGAACAACGGGGTGAGCATAGGTGCGTTTGTCCCCCATTACCCCCACGCTGCGGATGGGTAACAGTACAGCAAAAGCTTGCCAATAGTCATGGTAAATACCCCGTTTGGAAATTTCGTCCCGCACAATGAAGTCCGCATCCCGCAAAATATTAAGCCGCTCTGAGGTAACTTCGCCAATGATACGAATGGCTAGGCCAGGGCCAGGGAAAGGATGACGACGGACAATTTCTTCTGGTAAACCAATGGAGCGACCTAATTTTCTTACTTCGTCTTTGAATAGTTTGCGGAGGGGTTCCACCAGTTTAAAGCGGAGATTTTTGGGTAAACCTCCGACGTTGTGGTGACTTTTAATTTTTACCGCCACCCGTTCGCCGGTTTTCGGGTCCACGTTACTATCAGCCGATTCGATTACGTCGGGATAAAGGGTTCCCTGGGCCAAGTAATCAAAGGGCCCAAGACGGTTGGACTCTTCTTCAAATACCTGGATAAATTCGTGCCCAATCAGCCGACGTTTTTCCTCTGGGTCCGTTACTCCTTCCAGTTGCTTGAGGAAACGGTCGCGGGCGTTGACGTATTGGACCGGGATATGAAACTGGTGATCAAATAGTTCCACTAACCTTTCCGGCTCCCCTTTACGCATGAAACCTTGGTCAATGAACATACAGGTGAGGTTATCCCCGATCGCCCGATGGAGCAGAAAAGCCAAAGTGGATGAGTCTACCCCACCGGAAAGGGCTAATAAAACTCGGCGATCACCTACTTGGGAACGGACTTCCCGAATGGATTCTTCAATGAAAGCGGCGGTGGTCCAAGTGGGTTCACAGTGGCAAATGTGATAGACAAAGTTGCGGATGAGGGCAATGCCCCCCACAGAATGCACCACTTCCGGGTGAAACTGTACCCCAAACAAAGCCTTTTGATGATCGGCGATCGCTGCACAGGGAGTATTGTCCGTGTGGGCGAGGATTTCAAAGCCCGTCGGCAGATCCACACAGGAATCCCCATGGCTCATCCACATGGTACTGTCGTTTTCTACATTGGTGAGCAAATCAGTGGGGTCGTCGATGTGCAGACTCGCTTTGCCATATTCCCCCCGCTTGGCCCGCTCCACCCGGCCGCCCAACTGTTTAACCATCAGTTGCATGCCATAGCAGACTCCCAACACAGGAACGCCTAACTGAAAAATTTCTGGGTCACACTCGGGAGCCCCCTGGTCGTAAACGGAATTGGGGCCACCGGAAAGGATAATGCCTTTGGGCTTAATTTCCCGCAACTGTTGCGCCGTGGTGCGGTAGGACAAAACTTCGGAATAAACTTCAGTTTCCCGGATGCGTCGGGCAATTAGTTCCGAATACTGGGAGCCAAAGTCTAAAATAACGATGATCTGCCCCTTGAGGCGATCGGATATGCGGTCCGGCAGAGCCTGGTCGCTTACAACGGGGGGAACGGGGATTTGGGTAGTCACGGCGATCGGCAGTCAGGAATTTATACTGGAGGTGAGGGCGAATCCCCAGGCACACCTCAGAGAGACTAGATTCGTGGTGTCGTTTCTGGGTCTAACTGACGGCAAGGCCATGGTCGTCAACAATCCCCGTATTCTACCCCAATACCTGAAGCCCAGAATAACCCACGGCAAATCTGCGCTAAGATGGGGGCGGAAAATTGCAGAAATCCTTCTCAAGAATTCCCTGGAGAGGTGGCAGAGCGGTTGAATGCGGCAGACTCGAAATCTGTTTTGGGGCAACTCAACGGGGGTTCGAATCCCCCCCTCTCCGTATCAGAATTAAACTGGAAAAGCTAACCGTTGATTCCATAGCTTAGTTAGGATTGGCCAGGACTGTTTCTCCAGTCCCTAATCTGCACTTTAGATTTGCCCTTACTGAAATTTTCCTTGACATAATGGTAGGAGATACATTAGGAAAGGGCTTGTCGGCGAAGCTATTTAGCTGTTAGGTTTGTCCTTTTTAACCAAATTCGGCCTTCCCGTGCCTATCCACCGCCGTGTTTAAATCCTTCTCCCGCAAACTTAAGCGCTCTACCGTCAACTTTCTCCACCAGTTAGCGAACACATTGGAAGTGGAGGAAGAGGTTAAATCTTCGGCGATCGAGGAAAAGACTCTCCCCGTTGCACAGGTTGCACAACATCTTGAGTCTGAAGCGCAAAATTCTGTCGATGGCGATGATGGGTTAATTTTCCCTGGGGATGGCGATGCCGCCGAACTGGAACCGGGTTATGGCAGGGGCAGGGAAATGGTTACAGCCATTAATATTCAAAACGTTCAACACCATAGCTCAGCCAATGGAGCAGCAGCAGCGGAGCAAAACAAAAGCAATGGTAATGGTAGTGAACCTGGGGCATCTACCGTCACTGCTGAGCAAGTTACGTCCGTTCCCCTATCCTCTGCCGACAATACATTGGAGAGGGGGAGCCGCCGCCGTCGCCGCCGCAAAAGGGGTAAACATAAACAGTCTGCGCCCAAAACGCCCCTTGCTTTGGTCACCGGACTAAAAAACGTTGGGCGATCGGTTTCCCAATTAACTCAACAGCCTCGATTTTGGTTGGTATTTGGTTTTGGCTTGGGGGCCGGCATGGGAACTTCCGCTTTGGCCTGGGGCTTTTACCAGTTGGAAACCATGACCCAGGTGGCGATCGCCGATGTGGTCACCTATGCCCCTAGGGGAACCATGACCATCAAGGCGGCCAATGGGGCCATTCTCCAGGAAATTGGTAATGTCAGCCACGATAAAGTCACCATGGGGGAAATTCCGCCCCTAGTGGAGCAGGCATTCGTTGCCAGTGAAGATAGTCGCTTCCGGGAACACCGGGGCATTGATCTCCAGGGCATTATGCGGGCGTCCCTGTCCAATGTGCAATCCGGGGGCGTAATGCAAGGAGGCAGTACCATTACCCAACAGTTAGCCCGCCTCGTGTTTCTTACCCAAGACCGCACCCTAGCCAGGAAATTGAAGGAGGTGCGATTGGCTCAAAAAATTGAGACTGCCTTACCCAAAGATCAAATTTTGGAACGCTATCTAAACTTGATCTATCTGGGCTCTGGGGCCTACGGGGTAGCAGATGCGGCCCATGCCTATTTCAGCAAGACTCCGGAAGAGTTGACCCTAGGGGAGGCGGCCACTTTAGCGGGAGTAGTACCAGCCCCCAGTGTTTATTCCCCCCGACAAAATTTGGAGCTAGCTACCCGTCGCCGTAATGAAGTGTTGAACCGCATGGCAGAAGTGGGTTTTATTACCCCCGCAGAGGCCCAGGCGGCGATCGCCGAACCCTTAGTAATCAACCCCAGTCCCCTGAAGCGCTTTAACCGGGAGGCGGAATTTTTTGCTGACTATATTTTGGATGAGTTGCGGGCCAAATTACCGGAAGAAGAACTGCAACAGGGGGGATTAACTGTGAACACTACCCTCAATCAACAATGGCAAGAGGAAGCCCAAACTGTTCTCAGCGATGCGGTGAAAAGATACGGCCGTTGGCAGCGGTTTTCTGAAGGGGCCATGGTGGCCATGGATCCCCGCACCGGGGCCATCAAAATGATGGTGGGTGGCAAAGACTACGATGCCAGTCAGTTTAACCGAGTGACCCAAGCCAAACGACAACCAGGATCAACTTTTAAACCCATTCTGTACGGAGCGGCGATCGCCTCCGGCATTTCCCCCAACAAAAGTTACCTTAATGTGCCCATTGACATTGGCGGCTACCAACCGGCCAACTATGGCGATCGCTATACTGGCGGCAACATGTCCCTGACGGATGCTCTCACCAGTTCTGTCAATGTGGTGGCGGTGCGCTTACTGCTGGATGTGGGCTGGAATCCAGTCATCAATTTGGCCCGACAAATGGGGATTACTTCCAAGCTGGAACCTACCTATTCCCTCGCTTTAGGCGCTTGGGAAATGACCCCGTTGGAAATGACCAGTGCCTACGGTACCTTTGCCAATAAGGGTACCCATGTGCAACCCTACGCCATCCAAAATGTGGTCAACGCTCAAGGGGAAGTGGTGTACAAGGCAGAACATAAACAAACCCAAGCCCTAGATCCCGAAAGCAATGCCATCCTCACTTCCATGATGCGTCGGGTCGTCACTTCCGGTACTGGTCGCCCCGCTCAATTAGGCGATCGCCAAGTAGCAGGAAAAACCGGTACATCGGATGAAGCAAAGGATCTTTGGTTTATTGGTTATATTCCCCAACTGGTCACCGGGGTGTGGTTAGGCAACGACAATAGTCGCCCCACCAATGGAGCCAGCACCACCGCCGCCATGGTTTGGGGACAATTTATGCGGGACGCCACCAAGGGGATGCCGGTGCAATCCTTCCCTGCCCTGCCCAAAAATCTCGACCAACGTAAACCCAGCATTAAAGCCGAACCCATTAAGCGTCGGGTCAAAACCCTTGCTCCTCCTAGCTCACCGGAAACAGACGGTCAGAACACCACTGAGCGACCCCGCCGTCATCGCCGTACCCAGACCGATGCCGCCCGCCCCAGTAATATCCAAACTGCTAGGACTAGTGCTCCAGCTTCTGCACCCTCAGCTCCCCCTAGGGCAGTCAGTGCTCCGGCCCCAGTTGCTGCTCCTGCAGCCGCCCCCGCCGATGCTAATGCCGGATTACCCGCTCCCCCTGCTGCCCGTAAATCTGAGTAACTAGCGACTAACTATATGGGCGTGGTTTAGTCACTCCGCAAAGTTGAGACATAAATTTACCCCATTCATCGATAAAGCCAGAGGGGTTGACCACTGGTGGAAAGCTCAAACTCGCACCATTTTAGGCTTTCCGTCAAACCAAGGTTATCGGCCATGGTCTGTAGTTGACTATCACCACCGGTGAGTCTTCTGACTAAAGGTTTGGGGTCTTCAATGGTATCCAGTTCTACTTTGTCTGGATCCAAGCCCGCCAAAGTAGCGGCCCATTGCCTTGCATCTTCCTCCGTGCCCAGGCGATCGACTAAACCCAATTCCAGAGCCTGTTGCCCGGTGAAAATTCTTCCGTCGGCAAATTCTTTGACTTTTTCCACTGCCAAATTGCGCCCCGCCGCCACCGTGGAGACAAATTGCCCGTAGCTGTCGTCAATCAAAGCCTGCAAAATAGACTGTTCCTCCGGCAGCAATTCCCGGTCAAAGGACAAAATGTCTTTGTAGGGCCCGGATTTAATCACTTTAAAAGAAACTCCCACTTTCTCTAGTAATCTTTCCAGGTTATTGCCCCGTAAAATTACGCCAATACTGCCGGTGATGGTGCCAGAGTTCGCCATGATGTGGGGACAACCCATGGCAATGTACACACCTCCAGAAGCAGAAATGTTACCAAAACTGGCCACAACTTTGATCTTTTCGCTTAATTGCTTCAATTTAGTGTAAATTTCCTGGGAATCCACCACTGTGCCCCCAGGGGAATCGATGCGGACCAATAGGGCGGGATATTTTTTTTCTTCCACCGTCTTTAGAGCCTTCAATACTGCTTTGCGGGTTCCACTGGCGATCGCCCCGGTCACTTCAATGCGGGCAATCTTTTTACGGGTGCTGGTTTTGAAGGGCCAAATCATAAATTTTACTAACAAAAAGGAATTACAAAACAATTAATCAATGGGGAACTATTCTAACAAACAAAGGCTGGGACGATGGACATTCCCCATGTATCTCTGGTTAGGTCAATATTTCTCCCCCTAATAACTTTTCATATCTTTGGACTAATTTTATTTTTAAATCAGGATGCGCCTCTAAATTAGGATCCTCTACCATCATGGTTTCCGCTGCTTCCCTCGCCAACAATAGAACCTCTTGATCTTCCACCAAACTAGCCAAAGCAAAATCCGGTAATCCTGATTGTTTAGTGCCTAAAAATTCCCCTGGGCCCCGCAAACGTAAATCCATTTCTGCAATAAAGAAACCATCTTGGGACTGTTCCATTACTCCCAATCTTTGCCGGGCATCATTACTTTTACTGTTGGTGACCAATAAGCAATAGGACTGGTGACTACCTCGACCGACTCGCCCTCGCAATTGATGCAGTTGGGAAAGACCAAAACGCTCTGCATTTTCAATCACCATCACTGTGGCATTGGGAACATCGACCCCCACTTCGATCACGGTAGTGGAAACAATAATTTCTGTTTGCTTTTCTCGAAAAGCTGTTAGAGCGGCCTCTTTTTCAGCACTTTTTAATCGGCCATGTAACAGGCCGATATTAAAGTTGGGAAAGATTTTTTCAGTTAAATACTTATGCTCTTCCACTGCTGCTTTAATGTCTAATTTTTCCGATTCTTCGATCGCCGGAAAAATGATGTAGACTTGACGACCCTGGGCCACTTCCCGCCGAATCAGTTCGTACATTTGTGGCCTTTCCTTGGCAGTGATGACACTGGTGTGAATGGGCTGACGGCCGGGGGGCAATTCGTCAATTTGGCTCACTTCTAGGTCCCCATGGAGGGTTAAAGCAAGGGTGCGGGGAATGGGAGTGGCGGTCATGCTTAAAACATGGGGCGCATTACCTTTGGCCAAAAGCTTAGCCCGCTGTTGTACCCCAAAACGATGTTGTTCATCAATAACCACTAAACCCAACCGTTGAAAGTTAACTGTTTCTTGAATTAGGGCATGAGTTCCCACTAGTAACGGTAATTGACCCGTAGATAATTGGGCATGAATTTCCCTTCTTTTGGCAGTTTTAGTGGACCCCGTTAACAATTCCACTGGCAAATAAAGCAAATTAAACCAACTTACTAATTTTTGATAATGCTGTTCTGCTAACACTTCCGTAGGGGCCATTAGAGCCGCTTGGTAACCTCCCTGGAGAGCGGCTAAAATTGCAAAAACCCCCACCACCGTTTTCCCGGATCCCACATCCCCTTGTACTAGACGATTCATAGGACTTGGTTTATTTAAGTCTTGCAAAATTTCATTTACTACCCGTTGTTGAGCTTGGGTTAACCGGAAGGGCAATAAGTCACTAAATTTTTCTAATAATTCGCCATGGGGAGTAAAAATAGCGCTTTGTTGCTGCTGTTTTTGTTCGTAACGTCTTTGCAAAAATCCTAACTGTAAATAGAAAAATTCATCAAATACTAATCTTCTCCTGGCTAAACTTAACTTTTCCGTATTCTCAGGGAAGTGAATTTGGGCAATGGCGGTTTGCAAATCAATTAATTCATATTTTTCCCTAATCTCTTGGGGCAGAGGATCAGACAACTTGGCGATCGCCGTTTGACAGGCTAGAACTAATTTCCGTAAAAAATCCGCTGTTATGCCTTCAGTGAGGGGGTAAACGGGCAGCACCCGACCCACTTTGAAAGAGTCAATGCTGGGACTATGGCGATCTAGCACCTCAATTTCCGGATTATCCAGAGTCAGACCAAATTTACTAGATTTCACCAAGCCAGAGGCCGCCACCACTGCCTGGGGAGGGTAAAGTTTTTTGATTTTCTCTTGCCAACCCCGATGGGCAAACCGTTTACCGGCATAAAAACGGGATAGTTTGATCCGCCCTGTTTGATCCCGCAACTGGATTTGCAAAATATTTAAATTCTGATTTTTGGGACTGGTAAAGCAAGTGCAATTTACCACCCGCCCCACAATGGTTACCGTTTCCCCCGCTGTTAATTCAGCAATAGTTACCTGTTGGGCATAGTCCAAATAATCCCTGGGGAAATAGAACAACAAATCTTCCACCGTTGCTAAACCCAAGTTTTTGAGCAGTTTAGTTTGATGTTGACTCTGGGAAACTACCGTTGCTAAAGGGGTATGGAGTTCAATTTGACCCGATTTAGGATAACGGGGTTCGGAAACTTGGGGACGATTAACCTGGGCTAGTAAATCCTTTTTTGGTACAGAATCCCTAGGAGGAGATTCCAAACTGCGACGTAATTGATGTAAAAAACGACGGGTACTGGCCACCAAACTTTTTCTTTCAGCTTCCTCCAGTTGGTCATACTGGGCAAATCTTTGGGCAAACTCCCGCCATTTCTGGCGATCGCCGGGGGAACTACCAGGGGGGGGAGGACTGCCAAAACTTAAACAGAGGAAGTCGCCAAAGCGGTGCTGTTTACCCTGCAAATTCTGAAAACCCCGCTCCACTTCCACGGTCAAAGCCTTTTGTAAACGAGGCCAATCAACGGACACAGACACCTCAACCAAGCTACATTGCACCAGCTAAAGACGGTTTTCCCCATCCTAACCCAGGTAGCCAGGGCCAACCCATTCTCGTTAGAATGCCACTGGAAGCCTAGGCTTGGCAGTATTTAGTCATCCATTAACGGGTTCCTCCTCAATCCTTGCCAATGTTGGCTCCCGCTGAACCAGCCAGCAAAATTAAGTAATTATTAAAACCATTAATATGTCTCCAGCCCCCATGCCCGTTACCACCGCCGAACAAGATCGCGATGTAGTGGTGATCGACGCAGTGGTGGAGGAAGTTCGCCCCCCCCGTTTGCCCAAAAGTCATCTGGAGGATTTAGGACCTGTTAGTGATATGTTCCCGGAAAGTTGGGAATATCACCCAGATTTGATCATGGAGTTTTATCGCAAGCGGCCGTTACAAGTATTAGGTCGTTTAATCAATATTTTGTTTCCCCTATTGCGATTTATTCTGGGTATTTGGTGGGAAAAATTGAGGGGTAAAGACCCCACCGTTTCCAGGGCGAAAGCTATTCAATTAAGAGAACTATTAACCAATCTTGGCCCTACTTATATCAAAGTTGGCCAAGCTCTTTCCACCAGGCCCGATTTAGTGCCGCCGGTCTTTTTGGATGAGTTGACAACGTTACAGGACCAATTACCTTCCTTTCCCAACGAGGTTGCCTATCGTTTTATTGAAGAGGAGTTGGGGGCCCCCGCCGAGGAAATTTACGCCGAATTATCTCCGGAGCCCATTGCCGCCGCCTCCTTGGGGCAGGTGTATAAGGGTAAGTTGAAAACCGGCGAAGCTGTGGCAGTTAAGGTACAAAGGCCAGATTTGGTGCGACGCATCACCCTTGATATTTACATCATGCGCTCCCTCTCCCTCTGGGCCCGGCGATCGGTGAAAAGATTGCGCTCTGATTTGGTGGCCATTACCGACGAATTGGCCAGTCGAGTATTCGAGGAAATGAACTATTACCAAGAGGCCATTAATGGCGAAAAATTCGCCCAACTCTATGGCAGTTTGCCAGAAATTTATGTGCCCAGTATCTATTGGCAATACACTGGCCGACGGGTTTTGACCATGGAGTGGGTGGAAGGAATTAAGTTAACCAATATCAAAGCGATCCAAGCCCAGGGTATTGATGCTACCCATTTGGTGGAAGTGGGGGTACAGTGCTCCCTGCGGCAATTGTTGGAACATGGCTTTTTCCACGCCGATCCCCACCCCGGCAATTTATTGGCCATGGCGGACGGCCGTTTGGCCTACTTGGACTTCGGCATGATGAGTACTATTCAGCCTTACCAGCGCTATGGTTTGATCGAGGCAGTGGTTCATTTGGTGAACCGGGATTTTGATTCCCTAGCTAAGGATTATGTCAAACTGGATTTTCTCAAACCAGATACGGATTTAAAACCGATTATTCCCGCCCTTGGTCAGGTGTTTGGTAATGCGTTGGGGGCCAGTGTGGCGGAGTTAAACTTTAAGAGCATCACCGATCAAATGTCGGCCATGATGTATGAGTTTCCTTTCCGGGTGCCGGCTTATTATGCTCTGATTATTCGTTCCATGGTCACCCTAGAAGGTATTGCCATTGGTATTGATCCTAACTTCAAGGTATTGAGCAAAGCCTATCCCTATATCGCTAAAAGATTGTTAACGGATCAATCAGAAGAGCTACGCACTTCCCTGAAAGAATTACTATTTAAAGAGGGGAGTTTCCGATGGAATCGTTTGGAAAATTTATTGCGTAATGCCAAAAATTCCCCTGGCTTTGATTTTGATTATGTGCTTAATGAAGCAACAGAATTTTTACTTTCAGACCGGGGACAATTCATTCGCGATCGCCTGGTGGCGGAATTAGTCAACAGTATTGATCAACTGGGGCGCAACACTTGGCAACAGGTCAGCCACAATATCCAGGAAAGAATTAGTTTTCTGGGTGACTTAGGTAATGGCAACGGTAAAGCCCATCAAACCAAAACGATCAAAGTTGTGCCTCAACCCGCCATCGCTCAACAGGAGGAAACTTGGCAGCATTTACAAAATCTTTGGCAAATTCTTAAAGAGACCCCCGGTTTTGACCCCCTCAAGTTTGTGCCGGTGTTGAGTCAAATTATTGTTAATCCCACTTCCCGTCGGATGGGTCAACAGGTGGCGGAAGGACTACTGCAAAAGGCGATCGCCAGGGTAATCCGGCAATGGGCCCTGGCTTTGGAAAGTCAGCCCAATCCAGCCATCAAAATCCGCAATGCAGCCTAGGCCATGGTTGCCATAGGTTCCAGTCAAAATTTTGCTGAGGCGAGATCAAGCCAGTGCCGGTCAATGAGACAATAAAAGGTTACGTCCCCAAATTGCCTTGGTAATGAGTCTGAATTGGATTAGTCGCGCCGATCGCCTACAAGCCTTACCCCCCTATGTTTTTGCCCGCCTCGATGAGTTGAAAGCCAAGGCCAGGGAACAGGGCCTGGATTTAATTGACTTGGGCATGGGCAACCCCGATGGCAAAGCCCCCCAACCGATTATCGAAGCGGCGATCGCCGAGTTGGAAAACCCAGAATCCCACGGTTATCCCCCTTTTGAAGGCACCCAGAGCTTCCGTCAGAGCATTACCCGCTGGTACGCCCGCCAGTATGGGGTGGATTTAGACCCCGATTCCGAAGCGTTACCCTTAATTGGTTCCAAAGAGGGTCTGGGTCATTTAGCCCTAGCCTACGTTAATCCAGGGGATTTAGTACTCGTGCCGACTCCCTCCTATCCGGCCCATTTCCGAGGCCCCCTCATTGCCGGGGCGGAAATTTATCCGATCATGTTATCGGCAAAGGATGACTGGTTAATCCAACTGGACCAAATTCCCGAGGCGATCGCTCAACGGGCCAAGATCCTTTATTTTAACTATCCCAATAATCCCACCACCGCCACCGCTCCCAGGGAATTTTACGAAGCCATCACCGATTGGGCCCGCCATTACCAAATCATGTTAGTCCATGATCTGTGTTATGCAGAATTGGCCTTTGACGGTTATCAGCCCACCAGCTTATTAGAAATTCCCGGTGCCAAGGATTTTAGTGTGGAATTCCATACCCTTTCCAAAACCTACAATATGGCCGGTTGGCGGGTAGGTTTTGTCGTGGGAAATCAAGAAATTATTCAAGGTTTGAGAACGCTGAAAACTAACTTGGATTATGGAATTTTTCGAGTCGTACAAAAAGCAGCAGAAACAGCCCTCAGTTTGCCAGAAAGTTACATTGAAGTAGTGCGAAAGCGCTATCAAGAACGGCGGGACTTTGTTATTAATGGCTTGAGTAAATTGGGTTGGTCTATTACCCCTTCCCAAGCCACCATGTACCTTTGGGTTCCCTGTCCCGTGGGTATGAGTTCCACTGATTTTGCCTTAACGGTTCTAGAAAAAACCGGTGTGGTGATGACCCCCGGTAACGCCTTTGGAGAAGGGGGAGAAAGGTACGTCCGCTTAAGTTTAATTGCCGATGGCGATCGCCTGGGGGAAGCATTACAGCGCATTGAACAGGCAGGCATTCGTTATAGTTGATTGGTGCGATTACAATCAATTAACACTTAAATCCTCTGGGGAGTGAAGTAGATGGTTTTAGCCTCAGCAAAAGTACCAACCCTTTCCCTGGAATCATTCTTGGCCCTACCGGAAACCAAACCTGCCCAGGAATATTGCCGGGGCATTGTCACCCAGAAACCCATGCCCAAAGGTAAACACAGCACAATCCAATTTGAGCTAGCGGCCGCTATTAATGCCCAAGTGAAGCCGGACAAAATTGCCTATGCTCTGCCGGAACTTCGTTGTACCTTTGGCGATCGCTCCATTGTGCCTGACATTGCGGTGATGCGCTGGCAAAACTTGCCTTTAGATAATGGTGGCGAAATAGCAGACCGGTTTGATCGGGCCCCGGATTGGCTCATAGAAATTCTTTCCCCAGATCAGTCGGTCACCCTGGTAATGGAAAAAATCATTTTTTCTCTCAAGGCTGGCACAGAATTAGCTTGGTTAGTGGATCCCATGGCCAAATCCATTACGGTTTTCACCGCCAGTTTACCCCAGGTTTATTTAGCTGAAACTGAAATTCAAGAATCCCTAACGGTTTTTGCTGAGCTTGAAAATTGGTCCATTACCGCCGCCGAAGTTTTTGATTGGCTAAAAATTTAGCATACCCAAACTGTTTGAGTTTTAAAGCAACAATAATGGTGTCAATATTTCATCAATTGGTTAAATTATTTTTAGTTTTTATTTTTGTACTCACTGCTTTCGTCGGTTTTTCCGCCCAGGCGATCGCCGGGGAAGTAACTCTGCTATGGCAAGGAGATGGCGAATATCAAGTTCGAGCCCGGGTGGTTTACCCAGATGAATTTAGAGACAATTCAACGAAAATCGTACAAGTAGTAGGACTGCAAACACTTCAAAATTTAACTGAATTGACCGTGCAAGTTATTGATAGCAAAGGTCGAACTATAGCAAATTACGACAATGTCAATAATAGTCAGGCAAGGGAGAATAATTTTTTGCAATTCCGATTTGACCCTATTAATAAAACTATTAATGGTTGGCTTGACATTGGTGGAGCAGAAGCTAACGATTACTTTTTAAAGGGTCAACCTGGTTTAGGCTTAGATCTTTTCCATCTAGATGCATATGGTAATGAATTTAAGATTGACCACAACAATGGTGTCATTGGGATTAAAACTGATTACTAAGACAAATACTATTAATTTCATTAATCTTTTAACCGCCTATTGTCACAGTTCCAATGTCGTAAATACCAGTTTTATCCGCCGGAATTTCAAAGCGAATGGCCCGGGGAGGATCACCGAATAATTGCAATTCATACTTCCCTGGTCCCAGTCCTGTCAACGCAAATCGTCCCGCTCGATTAGTGAATAACTCCAACGGCGACCAACTGGGATCAGACAAAGACCTAACTTGCCCGACTTGAAGCGCAATCGGGTTCCCTGCTTTATCTACCAACGTCCCCCGTAAAAATACGGTGGATTCCGTACCCACTGTGATTAAAGTACCACTTTTATAGCTCGGTAAAAGATTAAATACCGCATTGCCCAAGTCATAGCCAAGGGGCATATTAGGAGCATCTACCCGCATAGTGGTCAAAGTATAGGAGCTTAGATCCGGCACTACCCCAGGGCCGACATCATTAGCTTCCGCCACAGGACCATACAAACCAGGATTAATTAATACTAATTGATCCGCAAAATTAGGGTTACGGCTAAAAATCACAAAACTATCCCGTACTGGTCGGCTCCAGCCAAAACGCCCATCAGCATAAACTAAGGCCGTACCAAAATTTAAGTTAGTGCGATGGCTAGCCTGATCATAATCATGGTTGAGATTAATATCCCCCAGAAAGCCCCGGTAAGTCAGCCCTAAGCCAGTACCAAAATAGCCGGGATTGGGATTATTGCTGAGGTTAACGGAGGTATTGACGCTGTTATATTGGGCAGGACTACGGGATGTCCAAGTGAGCGTGCTAGCCTGCTCCCGTTGACTGCTCAGATTACTGCGGGCTGTGAGGGATTGGAACTGGGAAGTTTGCAAAAAGTTGAATAATACTTGAGTTTCTGCCCGCCCGGATTGGTCTAAGCGATTGTTCAGGGTCAAATTAGCCTGTAAACCCCTTCCCAGATTAGTGGTAAAACCGATCGCCGCTCGGTAGGCATTGGGCTGGCCAAAACTACCAAGCTGATAACCCAAACCGAGGTTAATTCCCAAACCATCGATTAGAGTTTGACTATAATTAGCCCCAAAAGACCAAGAAACATTATTAGTAGTGGTGCCAAAAAAATCCAATGGTTCCGCAGTAAAGCCGATGGGAAAACTACCAAAGCGCTGAAAATAAGGGCCCAAATATTCCACTTCCAAACCAAAGTTAGGTAGTTGGGCCTGGTTACCTCCTAGGGCCAAAAATTGATACCGCAGTCGGAAAGCATGGTCTAAACCGTTGCCATCATTTTCCAGGGCCGCATCCCAACCAAAGTTACCCACGGAAGTGGCCAAGGTGCCTTCGGTGCCAATCAACTGCTGGGAACCTGCCGCCTGTAGATAACCTCCTAGGGTGAGGGTGGACGTAATACCCTGGCGGTAAAAGCCGCCAATAATGGGTCGGGAAGTGTCATAGCTACGCACCCCATTGGTGGTGTAGGCCGGAACCCCCACCCCCAAGCCAAACTGATTCAAACCCACCGCCAATAGATCCGTCGCTAAGGGAGCCGAAAAAGATAGTTCCTCCACCCGCCCCGCACTGTCGATGATTTTCACCGTCACATTATTAAGCCCCGTATTCAGACCAAAATTACGAATATCCTGGGGCCCCGCTGGCAATTGGAGAGTTTGCCGCAATAGTCCATTGACAAAAATTTCCACCCTAGCAGGGCTTTCCAACAGAAATTCAAACTGCCCTGTGGGCCTAGTGGTCAAATAGGGCTGGAGGGAGAAATTGCGAAACATCGCAAATCCCACCATGGGCACAAAGGACTGATAACTGCGGGCGGTGCTAAACAGATCACCAAGAACATAGCGAACCGCATTATCTGGATCATCCTTTACCAAGCGAATGTCAGAGCGGGTCCAGGGATTGTTGCTTTGCTCAGCAAAACTAGCACTACCCTCTAGCACCCAGCCCTGATAATTAAGGGCCCCTTCTACACCCAAATTCAGGGCTTGGCGGCCCAAATCACCAGTGCCATCCCAGGCATAGGGTTGGGTCCCAATTAAGTTGATAAAACCACTGAAGTTACTGGGACGTAGGGCTGTGGCGGCCCCTGGGGGAAGTTGTAAATTACCGGAGCCATAGACAATGGTTTTGCGGAGATTGGGGGGAATAATAATCCTCAGTTCCAACAACTGGTCATTAAATGTGGCATCTAGACCCACACTTTGCAGAGCCGCCAAGGTTAAATTACCGCTGTCGTCCACCAAATCGGCCAATCTAGTCTGTATATCAGGTCGGGCATATTCTTCCATTTTCAACAACAAAGTGGAAGCGGTGATTTGTAGGCTACTACCCCCTCCCAGGGAAACAAACACTACAATTTGACCCTGTTGCAAATCGTTGATGAAAAAGGGCGCCACCAAACGCTGTACCCCCGTGGGGCGGGGCCGACCGAATACCCGCTCAAATAAATCGTCTTCATTACCCAAATTGCCCGGTGTTGGCTCAGAGGGCGGGGCGCTTTGGTTATCCTCCTGCCCTTGTTCCGGCTCTGGAATTGTCGTTTCCATTAAGGGAGTTTCCTGTCCCAGCAACAAATCCAAGGCAGAATCGGGAGGGGGAAAATCAGCACTAAAAGTTTCTGTTCTAGCTGACTGGGGTAGGATTAGCCCGACGACGGTCATCAGGCAGTTAGCCAAAATAATTACTAGTACTGGCGAGGGGAATCGAAACACCATTGACCTAGATTAGGACCTGTCAGCAAAGTCTGCCAAACAAATTCGCATAGAAGGCGATCGCCGCAAAAGGAGAAATGCTAGCCTAGTCACCTTGGGCTGAAAAGCTCCGGTCTAAGCAGAACCTCAAGTCGCGGACTGCTTGGCAATAACGCTGCCGAAAAAATCTTGGGCTTCGATTAAAATTTTGTCAAGAAACAAAGCGGGTAGGGGGAATCGAACCCCCAACTAAAGCATGGGAGGCTTTCGTTTTACCACTAAACTATACCCGCGCAAAGCTTTCACCATCGTAAAACATTAGGGGAACTTCGCCTAGATGACCGGGAAAAATTCCAAAATTACATCGTTGTAATCCAGGTCGCCGCCCCCCACTATGTCTTCAAAGCTGAAGAGGTTACTGCACTTCTCCATACCAACGGGTAGATGCACTGCTATGGGATGCATCCGAAATACAGCAAGGGAAAGTGATTAAAATTCGAGGCTTTCCGGCTCACAAAAAAGTGAAACTGTTCCGAGTTACGGTGTCACCACACCGGACGGAATTCGTCGTGACTAATTACTTATCTCAAGATTCGACTCAGGCGACACGAGAGGAGTGTCGGGTGCGCTGGAAGATTGAGCATTTTCATCGTGAACTAAAGCAGTTGACTGGTGTAGAAGCCTGTCAATGTCGCAAGGGACCCATTCAACGTAATCATATTCACTGTGCCTTACAGGTCTGGAATTTTCTTCGTCGTCAAGCGGTTAATAGCCCATTGACAGTCTACGAAATATCCCATCAACCATGGTCTGATTTCCTGCATCAACAGCTTCGTTCCCCTGCTCTTAAGTTTTCTTTTGCGTAAGTCCTGCCCCATTCTATTAATAAATGCCAATATTTTACGTTTTTTTGCAAAATTTCTAGTCAGCAATCGGGGCAATCATCTGCTCTGGAACGACCCAAGCGTCGAACTGGGCTGGGGTGAGTAAACCTAAATCCACCGCGGCTTGTTTGAGGGTAATGCCTTGGGCAAAGGCAGTTTTAGCCACGAGGGCCGCATTGTCGTAGCCAATGTGGGGATTGAGGGCGGTGACTAACATTAAAGAGGTGTCCAAAAAGTCTTTAACCTTGCTTTCGTTTACTTGTAATCCCACCACTAAATGTTGGCGAAAACTAGCACAAGCATCGCTGAGTAAATGTAACGAATGGAGGAAATTATGAATAATCACTGGCTTAAAAACATTGAGCTCAAAATTACCTTGGCTGGCCGCAAAACCAATGGTGGCATCGTTCCCCATTACCTGCACACAAACCATGGTCATGGCTTCGCATTGGGTGGGGTTTACTTTCCCGGGCATGATCGAAGAACCTGGTTCATTGGCTGGTAAGGCTAATTCCCCCAAGCCGCAGCGGGGCCCAGACCCCATCCAGCGCAAATCATTGGCAATTTTCATCAGGGAAGCGGCAATACTTTTCAGCACGCCACTGGCAAAGGCGATCGCCTCGTGGCCAGCTAGGGCGGCGAATTTGTTGGGGGCAGAAATGAAGGTATAACCAGTTAACTGGGCAATTTCTTCGGCCACTTTTTTAGCAAATTGGGGATGACTATTTAACCCTGTACCCACCGCCGTTCCCCCCAGGGCCAATTCCAAAAGACCGGGTAAACAATAATTAATTTGGGTCAGCCCTTGGTCTAACTGGGCCACGTAACCGGAAAATTCCTGCCCTAACGTTAGGGGCACTGCGTCCATCAAATGGGTGCGGCCAATTTTAGTGATGCCTGCAAAACATTCCGCTTTTTCATTCAGGCTATCTCTCAGAGCTTGCAAACTGGGAATCAACTTGGTTTGTAAACCTGCCACCGCCGCAATGTGCATCGCCGTAGGAAAAGTATCGTTAGACGACTGGGACATGTTGACGTGGTCATTGGGATGGATGGGATTTTTACTGCCCAATTCTCCCCCACAAATGGCGATCGCCCGATTGGCAATCACTTCGTTCACGTTCATGTTGGTTTGAGTGCCACTGCCCGTTTGCCAAATCCTTAGAGGGAAATGGTCTAACCACTGCCCGGCAATGATTTCGTCCGCTGCCGTAATGATTAACTCTGCCTTGTCCGCTGGTAATTTACCCAAATCCTGATTGGTAATGGCGGCTGCCTTTTTGAGTATGGCAAAGGCCCGAATTAAATCCGGCGGCATCACATCGCTACCAATGTCAAAAAACATCAGGGAACGTTGGGTTTGCGCTCCCCACAGGCGATCGGCTTGGACTTCCAGGGACCCCATACTGTCGGTTTCAAGGCGGTGGGAATTTACCATGGCAAAATTTGCAAATACTCCGGTGGCAAAGGCATTATCAACAGTCAAGAAAAAAGACTAACAGGCGATCGCCCATTAGTCCCCCAATCAAATCAACGGAATTTTTAAAGAGTGACGGGCTGTTCAATCCTGGTTAACTTAGCCCCCAGTTTGCGCAGTTTGCCTTCAATGTCCTCATAACCCCGGTCTAAATGGCGCAGACCTTGGACAATGGTTTTGCCTTCCGCCGCTAACCCCGCAATTACCAGGGCCGCCGAAGCTCGTAAATCCGTGGACATGACCGGCGCACCGGAAAGGAAAGGCACTCCTTGGATAAAGGCGGCATTACCTTTGAGCTTAATGTTGGCCCCCATCCGCTGTAACTCCGCTACGTGCTGGAGACGGTTTTCAAATACGGTTTCCGTGACTACGCTATTACCCTCACTCACTGCCAACAGGGCCATGAATTGGGCTTGCATATCGGTGGGAAAACCGGGGTAAGGCAAAGTTTCGATATCTGTCCCCCGCAGATCCCGGGGAATCAAACGCACCCGATCCGGGGCATCGATCGCCACTTCGGGGCCAATTTCCCGCAACTTGGCAATGGCGGAGGCGAGGTGATCTGGCACCACAGGGAAAAGACTAATTTCGGAATGGGTGATGGCCCCGGCACAGAGGAACGTAGCGGCCTCAATGCGATCAGGAATAATGGGAAAGTCGGTGCTGTGGAGTTTTTCCACCCCGTTGATAATAATGCGGCTAGAACCATCCCCCCGGATTTGGGCTCCCATGGAACGGCAGAAGTTGGCCAAATCAACAATTTCCGGTTCCCGGGCGGCGTTATCAATTACTGTTTCTCCTTCCGCTAGGGTGGCGGCCATGAGGATAGTTTCCGTGGCCCCTACGCTGGGATAATCCAGATAAATTTTAGCTCCGGTCAAACGACGGCTGTGGCCCTTGATGCTGGCATTGACTACCCCATGCTCGATGTGAACGTCTGCTCCCATGGCCTGCAAACCCCGCACATGGAGATCAACGGGCCGAGTCCCAATGGCGCATCCCCCAGGCAGGGGTACTTTGGTCATGCCTAAACGGGACAGTAAAGGGCCAATGACGAAAAAGCTAGCCCGCAGTTGGGACACTAACTCATAGGGGGCAGGGCCATGGCCCACATTACTGGAATCCACTACGAGGCGATCGCCATCCCGTTCTAGATTGACCCCAATGGCCGCCAAAATTTGGCACATTTTGTCAATATCCGCCAGAGCGGGCAGATTACTAAGACGACAGTCGTCGGAACAAAGGATGGTGCCGGCCATGATGGCCAAAGCGGAATTTTTAGCCCCACTGATGCGAACTTCCCCTTTTAGGGAGGCCCGGCCTTCAATTTCAATGACCGTCTGGGTTTCTTCGGTAGCGGTAGGAGTAGCAACTTGAAGCACGGGTTTTCACAACCTCCAACAAAAGGGGACAAAAGTTAACACCAGTCCTTTGGTTTAGTCATCGGGAGAATTGTCAACCCATTGTTGCTTAGATTCCACCAACGTCCATCCCAGGACAACCCAGACAAGATCAACAAATTATGTTCATTAACCAATGTGTTTTTAGCATTCGATGGGCTTGTGCAGCAATAACTGTTAAAACCCATTGTCTAGGCAATTATGCTTAACATCCTATAACGGATAAGTCAATTTGTAACATTCAGTTTACAAATCGGCCAGATACGGACCGCCAAGCTGGGCCTATAGATGGGGCTGGAAGTGCCAAAAGTTCCCATCTGTGGCCGTTCAGGACATTTCAGCATTTCATGGTGATGATTTCTGAAGTCTACTCCCGATGAATTACTTACCGTACTTACCGTCTTCTTTGTCGATTGTCCCATTGTTTTTTCAGGTCAAACCAAAACTTTTTTAGCCTCAGATCGAGGGAAAAACCACGCCGACTGCTCAACACTACTGTCCCGGCAACCCGGTCATGGAACGCTTGTCCCAGACCATCCTCGGCGATCGCCCAGATTAAATCTCCAAACAGGGGAGCCACCAAAAGCAAAAAACTTACCCCATTGGCAAAGTTGATGTTTAAACCCACCATGGCTAGGTAGGAGGCAGCCCCCAAAATACCTTCCCGTTGACTCAGTTCCAAAATGCCCGGTAAACGTTTCATTTTCAGGTGTACCACCCTAGTGTCGAAAGCCCAGCCCCCCAAACTTTGCCCCTGGTTAGCGGACACTAAAACTACCCTCAGGGCAAACCAACCAACCAAAAAAATTAGTAGCTGGACCCAACCCGTAGCTAAACTGCTGAATAACCAAATCACGACAAAATCCAACAGGTAGCCATAGCCTCGCCGTTCCAATGGGGCCAGGGGTAAGCGGCGATCGCGGCGCTGGTCGTCGTCATACATACATTTAAGCTTTGCTCAGAGGGCAAGGGGAAATTTTTTCATGGAACCACTGGCCATTGCCGTCTATTTTGCCATTTTGTTGGGGCACCGCTGCAGCCCGGGTTCGGAGGGGTATTTTCAGCAATGATTAGACAATCTTATCGTCAAACCCGAGGAAGATTAATTCTTTCCATCTTTGCCCTCCCGGTCCTTAAAACTCCCTTAATTCCTAGGGTTCTAGCCTTTCCTTAATTTTATAATTGCCAGGCCGAGGGGCAAAAACACTCTGGGCAAAAACATAAGTAAAGGTTATCCGATTAAGGCCTAGCCATTTCATTGCTAATGCTTCCTTGTCAATTCAAGATTTTCCCGTAGTATCAGAACAGTTAAGTTTTTTGAAGTAGCTCGATCTGGATATAGTTGTCCCGATGGAGGCTTCATGAGGCAATCTCTCTACTGTTTTTTTGAGAAGAGGAAACATCTATGGCATCCTATACCGTTAAATTGATCACCCCCGATGGTGAAAGTTCCATCGAATGCTCTGACGATACCTATATCCTCGATGCTGCGGAAGAAGCTGGCCTAGACCTGCCCTATTCCTGCCGTGCTGGGGCTTGCTCCACCTGTGCCGGTAAGATCACCGCTGGTAGTGTTGACCAATCCGATCAGTCTTTCTTGGATAATGACCAAATTGAAGCTGGTTATGTTTTGACCTGTGTAGCTTATCCCACCTCCGATTGCACCATTGAAACCCACAAAGAAGAAGACCTCTACTAAGGGTAATAATGCTGGCCATGGGCTAGTGAGTTTGATAGTTTCATAATTGTCCACGGCAGGGTTTAAGCCCTGCTTTTTTGTTGCCCATTGGCAAACTCCAAGACAGCCTGGGCGGCTCGCTCACATACCCCCGGTTCCCCTAATGCTTCCCTTAATTCTTGGTAATCCTGGGCAATTTTTGCTTGGCGATCGCCGTTTAGAAGCAATTCCAATCCAGCTTGGGCAATGTTGCTGGCGGTGGCCTGTTCCTGGAGTAGTTCCGGCATAATGCCCCGGTTGAGCACAATGTTGGTAGGGGAAACGAAGGGTAGATTAAATTTAAAAATCCGTCTGGCGATCGCCATGGTCAAAGGACTAACCCGATAAAGGATAACCTGGGGCACATTTAGTAAAGCAATTTCCAGATTCACCGTTCCCGACTTGGTGATGGCCAAATCAGCCGCGGCGATCGCCGTCAGCGTTTCTTTCCCTTCCAACAGTTGCACCGTGAGATTAAATTCCTTGAGGGTTTGTTCGATTTGAGGTTGATAATCCTTAAGGGAAACGGGCAACAGCAGTTTTACATTGGGTAATTGGCTCTGCAATTGTTGGGCGGCACCACAAATGGACGGCAACAGGTAACGCAGTTCCTGAATGCGGGAAGCGGGTAGGAGGGTAATTACCGTTTCGTTATGGTCAATGCCTAACTTTTCACGGGCTGACCCTCGACTGGGGGCCTCCTTGGTAATGCGGTCTAACAAGGGATGGCCCACCCAGGTCACATCCAAACCTTGTTTTTGGAAAAATTCCGCTTCCCCTGGAAAAATGGCCAACAGGCGATCGGTTACCGCCATAATCTGGGCCGTTTCCCTTTTCGTGGGGGACCACACCCAGGCCTGGGGGGCGATATAGTACAAAATTGGCAGATTGGGATAGGTTTTCCGTAAATAATTAGCAATGGTTAAATTGGGTCCCATGTAATCAATCAAGACTAACAAATCAATGGGATTAGTTTTTAAATAACGTTTAACCCGTTGTTGAATCTGCCAAGTGGGAATAATAAACCGCAGGGACTCCGTCAAGCCCACAGAGCCGATCGCCGCCGTATTGGCCAGCAACGTCAGACCGGCAGCGGCCATTTTTTCTCCCCCCAAACCCACCAGTTCCAATTCTAAGTTTTGCTCTTCAGCTTGCTGTCTTAATGCTCCGACCAGCAGAGATCCTTGCAAATCTCCGGAAACTTCCCCCGTGCTAATAAATATACGCATAAATAAATTTTGTTATTAGGATTTGTTGAGGATAAATTTATGGCTTAGAGCGTGTTTGAAAAGTAGGGTGAAGAATGGAAAATGGTGAAAAGAATAAAATTTTCACCATAATTAATGATAATTCGAGAATTTTACAGCACGGACATCACAGATAGCCAG